>CAMBZO010000281.1 GCA_945872195.1 Akkermansia muciniphila
GTCGGCGTGCTGCGGTGCGTGCGGAGCGAGGCGCTGGACGCGGGCATCAAGATCGCCGTCGAGAACCACGCGGGCGACATGAACTCCACTGAGTTGATCGAACTCATCGACATGGCGGGGCGCGACTTCGTGGGCGCGACGCTCGACACCGGCAACGCGCTGTGGGCCTTGGAGGAACCGCAGGCCGCGCTCGAAACGCTCGGTCCTGTCACCGTCTGCACGGGGATTCGCGACTCGTATCTGTGGGAAACGCGGGAGGGCGCGACGCTGCAATGGACCTCCGTCGGCACGGGGTTGGTGGCTTGGCCGGCGTTCTTCCGTCGATTCGCCGAGCTGTGTCCGAACGCGCCGGTGATTGTGGAGACGATCTCGGGTCGCCCTATTTCCCTGCCGTTCCTGCGCGACTGCTTCTGGGACGCCTACCCGGGTGCGACGCCGCAGACCCTGTCGCAGATGCAGCGTCTCGCCCGCGCTGGCGAACCGCACGAGCCGTTCACGCCCTCGCCTGGCAGGGACGAACTGCGCGCCGAGCAAGACTATCAATTGGCCGAACTGGAACTAAGCGTGCGCCACTGTCGCAACGTCTTCGGAGCGCTGGGCTGAAGCGGGGCAGCGCTGCCGCTACTCGTAGGCGACGGCCACGATTTCCAACTCCGTCTCGCCGCCGGGCAGTTTCACGCGCACGCGTTGGCCGACGCTCGCGTTGAGCAGCGCCTTCGCGATGGGCGAGCGCCAGCTCACCCAGCCGCGGTCGAAATCCACCTCGTCCACACCCACGATGCGGTGGCGTGCCTGGGTATTGTCCGCTCCGCGCACCGTGACGGTCGCGCCGAAGCGCACGCGGTCGTCGGGAGTGGCGGGAGGCTGGACGACGGAGGCGGTGCGAAGGCAATCGTCGAGGAGCAGGGCGCGTTGTTCGATGGCCGCGAGTTTTTGCGGTTTGTCAGGGTCGCCCTTTGCGGCGAGGAGTTGCTCGCGGGCAGCTTGCAGCCGGGCGAATTCCTCGCGGAGCCGTTGCGCGCCGTCCGGCGTCATCAGGTTTTGCGTGCCGGGCGGCAGCGAGGAGATGCGCCGCGTGACCACGGGCGGCTCCGGTTGGTCGTCTTCGCGCGTGAAGGCTTTGCTCATGAATAGTGGGGCAGGCGTCTCGCCTGCCACTTGTGCTGCTGCGAAACAGCGGGACATTTGAAGGACTTTGGGAGCGTGGCCATCGAGTGGCCCACACCTTCGCGGTTCAACTGCTCACTTGAAGAACAGGAGTTTGCACCCCACCAGCACGAGGAACCCACCAAACGCCTTCTTCAAGTCATCCGCCGGAATCTTCGTCGTCAGCCACGCGCCGAGGTAGCCGCCTGCCAGCGCCGTCGGCACCAGCGCCATAACCACCGGCCAGATCACGTTGCCCTGCCCGTGGTGCTTCCACGAGCCGATCAGTGCCGTCGGCACGATGACCGCGAGCGACGTGCCGATGGCCTGCTTGATGTCGGTCACCTGCGATCCGAGCAGCAGCAACATGGCCGGCACCATCACCACGCCACCGCCCACGCCGAAGAGTCCGCTGGTGATGCCACCGATTAGCCCGATAACCCCGGCCAGAAAGAAGTTCATGCCAACTTCATGCCCGCTCCCAGCGCGGGGGGCAAGGCTGGGCTGGATGAGATGTGAAGCAGTTGCTCCACGCCCCACCTCCCCGGCAACGATTGTCTTGCCCTCGCCGTCCTCGGCGCGACTTAATCGCTCGCATGAAATTTGGCATCTGCAACGAGATATTCCAAGGCTGGCGCATTGAGGACACGTTCGCCTACGCGGCGAAGGCCGGCTACGACGCCGTGGAGATCGCGCCCTTCACGCTCGCCAACTACGTCACGGAGATTTCCGCCCCCGAGCGCACGCGCATCAAGGACGCGGCGGCGCGCGCGGGCATCGCCATCTCCGGCATCCACTGGGTGCTCGTGAAGGCCGAGGGGATGTATCTCACCAGCCCGGACGCGGAAGTGCGCGCGCAGACCGCGCACTATTTTTGCGACCTCGTGGACTGCTGCGCGGACTTCGGCGGGCGCACCATCGTGGTCGGCTCGCCCAAGCAGCGCAACGTGATGCCGGGCGTCACCTTCGAGCAGGCGTGGACCTGGGGCACGGACGTGTTCCGCGACGCGGTGAAGCGCGCGGAGGACCGGGGCGTGACGATTTGCTTCGAGCCGCTCGCGCCGGTGGAGACGAACTTCATCAACACGGCGGCGGACGGAATCCGGTTCACGAAGCAGCTCAACTCCCCGAACTTCAAAGTCATCCTCGACGTGAAGGCGATGTCCTCCGAGGCCAAGCCCATCCCGCAGATCATCCGCGAGAGCCGGGGCGAGTTCGCCTACTTCCACGCCAATGACGCGAACCTGAAAGGCCCCGGCTTCGGCAACGTGGACTTCGTTCCGATCGCCGCCGCGCTGAAGGCAGTGGGTTACGAAGGCTACGTGTCGGTGGAGGTGTTCGACTTCACGGAAGGCCCCGAGGTCATCGCGACGAAGAGCATCGAGTATTTGAAGACGGCGTTTGCCTGAGCGTCGGCCGCCGGCAGCGGGCTGGAATTTGGCCGGGCAGTTTGACGATTGGGGTGTGTTTCTGACGCGGCCCTACCTTCCGCTCCTGCTCGCTTTCTAAATTCCCCTCGAATTCAGTGTTGGTGTCGCCGCGAATTTTCCTACCCTCCCGCCTATGAACCTCTTCGCCGCCTTCGCCGAGACTGTCGCGCGCCGCCGTTACCACCCGGCCATTTTCTGGGGCGAGGCGCAGCTGGCCTACGATTGGGTTGCGCAGCGCACGGCGTGGCTGTCGCGCGCGCTCACGCGGGACTTCGGCATCCCGCGTGGCGACCGCGTGGCGGTGTGGCTGAAGAACTGCCCGGAGTTTCCCGCCGCGATCTTTGGCGTCTGGCGCGCGGGCGGCGTGGTGACGGTCATCAACAACTTCCTGAAGCCCGAGGAGGTCGCCTTCATCCTCGCCGACTCGGGTGCACGCATCGTCATCACCGATGGCAGTCTCGCTGAAAATCAGGCCAAGCTCGCTGCGCTCCAGCCGGGGCTGAAATTCCTTCGCGTCGAAGACTTCGCCGCGCTGGCCGAGGCGGATGCGCCATTGCCCGCCGACTTGAACGAGGCCGACCTCGCCGCGCTGCTCTACACCTCCGGCACCACGGGCCGCCCCAAGGGCGCGATGCTCACGCACGGCAACCTGCTCGCCAACGTCCGCAGTTGTTTCACCTGCCTCGACTTCCGCGACGACGACCGGCTGCTTGTGCTGCTGCCACAGTTCCACAGTTTCATGTTCACCGTCGGCACGCTCTGCCCGCTGCTCAAGGGCGCGAGCGTCGTGCTGGTGAAGTCCGTCAGCCCGTTCAAGCACGTGCTGGACGACATCACGCACCGGCGCGCGACGCTGCTGCCCGCCGTGCCGCCGATTCACCGCGCGCTCGCGGGGTTGCCGGCGGGCGTCGAGCTGCCGTCGCTCCGGCTGTGCATCAGCGGCGGTGCGCCGTTGCCGCTCGAAGTGCTTCGGCAATTCCATGCGCGCTTCCCAAAGCTGCCGCTCATCGAAGGCTACGGCCCGACCGAGAGCAGCCCGGTGGCGACGGTGAACCCCCTCTTCGGAACGCCCAAAGCCGGCAGCGTCGGCCTGCCGATTCCCGGCGTGGAGCTGAGCATCCGTGACGATGGCGGCAACGAACTCCCCGTGGGCGCGACGGGCGAGCTGTGCATTCGCGGCCCGAACGTGATGCGCGGCTACTGGAACCAGCCGGAGGAAACCGCGCTTGTCCTCCGCGACGCTTGGCTCTACACCGGCGACCTTGGCCATCGCGACGCCGACGGCTTCTACTTCATCACCGACCGCAAGAAGGACATGCTGCTGGTCAACGGCATCAACGTGTATCCGCGCGAGGTCGAGGAGGTCATCCATCGGTTCCCCGGCGTGAAGGACGCCGCCGTCATCGGCGTGCCGGACGCGCGCCGCGGCGAGCAACCGCTGGCCTTCGTGGTGCTGGCCGACGGCGTGACGCTCGACGAGCAGGCGCTGCACGACTTCGTCCGCGAGAAGCTGGCGGACTACAAAGTGCCGCGCCACTACCGCGTCCTCCCCGCGCTCCCGCGCAACGCCACCGGCAAGGTGCTCAAGACCGCGCTGCGGGAGATGGCGAAGTAAT
>CAMBZO010000282.1 GCA_945872195.1 Akkermansia muciniphila
GTCGTGAGCCTGCTATTCCGCTTCAAGGCGGCGGACACTGCCGCCAGCGCGAGCGTCGGCACCGAGCAGGCTTGGGCGGCGGCGATGAGCGGTGTCGAAGAAGCCTTGCGCGTCGCAGCGGATGCCCTGCCCGGCGCGACCGACTGGCAGCAAAACCCCGGGGCCTTCCGCGACCGCCTCGTGTTCGAGGATGGAGCGGACCGTTGGTTCTTCACCGTCTTCTCTCCCGGCGATGGCGAGTCGCTGGACGAAATCCGTTTCGGCCTCACCGACGAAGCCTCGAAGCTGAACGTGAACGCGCTCGGCGACGCGAACCTTGAGAAGCTCCCGCGGATCACGCCCACCCTCGCCGCCGCGCTGCACGACTTCACTGACGAAGACAGCACACCTCTGCCCGAGGGAGCCGAGCAGGATTACTACAGCGGCCTCCCGCGCCCCTACAGCATCCGCAACGGCCCGCTGGCCTCCCTCGACGAACTCCTCCTCGTGCGCGGCTTCACCCCCGCGCTCCTGCACGGCAACGCCGCCTCGCGCGGCACTGGGACCGGCGATGACGCCGAGCAACCGCGCGCCGTGCGCGGCCTGAGCCAGTTCCTCACCATCGCCTCCTACGACCCCGACACCGCCAGCGACGGCACCTATCGCGTGAACTTCAACCACCCCGACGCTGTGTTCCCCGAGACCGAGCTGCCCCCGGCGCTCACGAACTTCCTCGCCGCCCTCCGCGCCAACGATGTCACACTCTCCCACGCAGCCGACTTGCTCGAAGCCAAACTTCCGGTGAAGGACGGCAAGGGGCTTGAAATCGAAATCACCTCCGGCGTCGGCAAAGCCGAGCTGGCGACCGTGCTCGAACTCTTCACCACGTCCGCCGAGCTGCAGACCGCCGGCCTCATCAACGTGAACACCGCCAGCATCGCCGTCCTCGCCACGTTGCCCGGCGTGGACGACGCGCTCGCCGAGTCCATCGTGTCCGCGCGCCGCAGCATCAGCCCCGAGCGCCGCACCACCATCGCGTGGCTCTACTCGGAAGGCGTGGTGGACGCCGCGAAGTTCAAGGCCCTCGCGCCACTGCTCACCGCGCGGAGTTTTCAATTCACCATCCAAGTCATCGGCTATGGCCTGCCCTCGGGCCGCTACCGCGTGCTCGAAGCCGGCATTGATGTCGCCGCCGGCGCGCGCCGAGTGACCTACCTGCGCGATGTGACCCGGCGTGGCCTGCCCTTCCCCATCAGTGGCGAGACGGAGGCTGCTCCCTCCCAGTCAGCGAACCGAAACGGAAAGGAGGCTCGCCGTGGCTGACAGCGACTCTCTCCCCGCTTTCCCGCTGAAGAGATTCTCCCTCAGCCGCGAGCAGCGCGCGAAGCTGCCCGCGCAGGCCACTGCGCTCGACCTCGATGGCCGTTCCCTCCGCGTCGTGCAGACCACCACGCGCAGCGGCCAGCCCGCTGTGGCCCGCGTGTCCGCCGCGTCGCTCAACCTCCCCGCCGACGCTGACCGCACCGACGCCGCCATGCTGGGCACCGCCATCGCAAAGGCTCTCGACCAACTCAAGCTCAAGCCCGGCCCGGTCGTGCTCGGCATCCCGCGCGCGCAGGTCGTGCTCAAGACCCTGCTGCTCCCCGTCATCCCCGACGTGCGCGAGTTGGCCTCCATCGTCCACCTGCAAGTCGGCAAGGACCTGCCGTTCCGGCTCGCGGACGCGGTGATTGATTTCCAAGTCCACCGGCAAATCACCCCGCCCGCACCCAAGCCCGACGCGAACGCGAAGCCCGGCGCAGAAGCGCCCGCCGCCCCGCCGCCGAAGCTCGAAGTGCTCGTCGCCGTCGCCAAGCGCGATGTCGTCGCGTTCTACCAGCGCGCTGCCGAAGCCGCCGGCGTGAAGCTCGTCGCGCTCGGATTGCTGCCCAGCGCCAGCGCGCGGTGTGTGGAGGCGTGCCGCGTGAACGAGGCCGGGCAGCCTTACGCGTTGGTTTCGCTGCGTCCGGACGAACTCAGCATTGATGTCGTCACCGACCAAGCCGTGCCCTTCAGCCGGAGCGCCGGGCTGGGTGTCCCGCCTTCAGGCGGAACTCCAAACCAAGGCCTGACCGCCGAAGCCTTCGTCGCCGCTGCGACTATCGAGGTCGTCCGCAGCCTGCACAGCTACAGCGGCCTCGGCTCGGCGGGCGCGTTGGCAAAACTCTTCGTCGCGGGCGCGACCGGTCACGAAGCCGCCGTCGTCGCTGCGCTCGCCACGCGCGTGAGCACGCCCGTCGCGCTGCTCGACACCGCCGCGCTGGAATTGCCCGAGGACTCCCGCACCGCCGCCGCTGGTGCCACCGCTGGCATCGGCCTCGCGCTGGGCTTCGCGGACGCAGGCGGCTTGCCCTTCGACTTCCTCAATCCGAAGCGTCCCGCCGTGCAGCGCGACATGCGGAAGATAAAGATTCTTGCCGGTGTCGCTGCGGCGGTCGTGCTGTTCCTTATCGTCGCGGGCGTGCGGAGCTGGCTGGTCGGCCAGCGGCAGGCGGTGCTGGATGCCGTCACCGCCGAGGCTGTCCTCGCCGAGAAGCAGCGGCCCACCTACCGCCAGATGATTGGGCAGGCCGGCGTGGTGAACGAATGGGTGAAGGGCGAGCGCGACTGGCTGCTGCACTACGCCTACCTCACCGCCGTGTTGCCGCGCAGCGAGGATGTGTTCCTCACGTCCTTGTCCGTCAGCGGGCAAGGGATCATCCGCCTCGCGGTGCGCGCGAAGAGCGGGGCGGTTCTGGCGAAGATTGAGAAGCAGCTCCGTGCCGCCGGCTACGAGGTCAAGCCGCTCGCCATCACGCCCGGCTCCGACAAGACGGGCTACGAATTTCTCTCGACCATCGAGTTGGTCGTGCCAGCGAAGCTCAAGATTGACCTCTCGAAAGTGACGCCGCCGGAACGTCCGGAGGATGACGCGTCGCTCGAACCGGGCGCTCGTCGAAAGGGGGGCGGATGAACGCGCGCGAGAAACTCATGGCGGTCGTCGTGCTCGGTAGCGCAGCGCTTTTCGGCGGCGCGCTGGGCTTGCGCGCCTTCATCACCAAGCCACTCGCGGAACTCGACAAGCGCATCGTCACAGCGCGCGAGCGGCTCGCGAAAATTCAGACCGACCGGCGGAACTACTTCACCGCCGAGGATCGCCTGAAGAGCCTCGGGAAGCTGACCTTCGCCGACACCGTGGACGAGGCCAGCGCCACGTCCGGCGAGATGCTGACCAAGAAAATTCTCCGCGCTGGCTTGAAGGAAGTGAACTTCACCCGCCTGCCCGTCGGCCCGCGCAAGATGCGAGGCGCGAGTGAAATCGGCTGGAACGTGCAGGGCGAAGGCGCGTTGGCCGGCGTCGTGAACCTGCTGTTCCAACTCGAACACGCGCCTCACCTGCTGCGCTTGGAGAACCTCGTCGTCTCGGGCGGCGACGCCCCCGGCGTGGTGCGCGTGCAGTTCCGCTGCCTGACGCTCGTGCTGGACCCGGCCCCCGACGTGAAGCGCGAGTCGTTGCAGGCCAGGGTGGAACTGGATTCCCCCGAGCGCCGCGCCTTCGACACGATTCCCGTGCGCGACATTTTGCGGCCCTACATCAAGCGCCCGCCGCCCCCGCCCGTGCCGCCGACGCGCACCTCGCCGGGTTCCCCATCGAGCACGCCCGCCACGCCGCCGGGACCGCCGGGACCGGAGACCTTCCGCATCGTGTCGCTCTCCGAGTGGCAGGGGCAGCCAGAGATTCACGTGCGCGACCTGACGACTCAGAAGACCGCGCGCTACAAACCCGGCGACGCGCTCGCGGGCGGCACCATCGCGCTGGTGGACTACCGCGCGATGCCGCTGCCCGGCGCGAGCGGCCTGCAATCCTTCAGCCGCGTCATCGTGCGCGTGAAGGACGAATTCTTCGCCATCGAGCGCGGCCAGACGCTGGCAGACTTGCGGAAGATGGAGGTGGCGAAACTACCTCCGGAGCTGGCAAAACTTGTTGTCGAAGCCCCGCGCATAACACCGTAAACACTTTCCCCTTATGAACCGCACGCACTCCACGTTCCTCGCCCTGGCGCTCGCCGGTGGCACGTTCACCCTTGCGGCGCAGGACGCGCCGAAGGCCGCACCCGCCACGAACGCCCCCGCGAAGACCGTCACCATCACCGCGCCCGCCGCCACGACTGCGCCCGCCGCGCCCGC
>CAMBZO010000283.1 GCA_945872195.1 Akkermansia muciniphila
AGTCGTGGAAGCGGCATTTCAAGCCGCTGGAGATCGGCGACGCGCTGCTGCTCAAACCGAGTTGGGAAAAGCGCCAGCCGCGCAAGGGTCAGGCCGTGATCATCCTCGATCCCGGGTTGAGCTTCGGCACGGGGCACCATGCGACGACGGGATTTTGTTTGCGGCAGCTCGTCGAAGTGCGGAAAGGAAGAGGAGCAGGATTAGGAGCAGGAAGGGAATCGCGCGCCTCAGCTCCTGCCCTGTCCCTCCTCGACATCGGCACCGGCTCGGGAATCCTCGCCATTGCCGCCGCCAAGCTGGGTTACTCGCCCGTGCGCTGCTTTGACTTCGACCCCGAATCCGTCCGCGTGGCAAAGGCGAACGCGGCGCAGAACGATGTCGCTCACCTCGTCAAGCCCGTCCGCCGCGACCTCACCAAGCTGCCGCCCGCCAGCGCGACGCTTTACCACGTCGTCTGCGCGAATTTGATTTTTGACCTCCTCATCGCGGAGCGCGACCGCATCCTGAGTCGTCTGCGGCCCGACGGCGTGTTGGTGCTCGCGGGTATTTTGCAGACGCAGTTTGCGAAGGTGGAGCGGGCCTATCGGCAGGCGGGATTGAAGCTCCTCGCGACCGAAGTGGAAAAGGAGTGGCAGTCCGGGGCGTTCGTGCGGCGGGCGGGGAAGTGAGCCGTGCTCAGTCCGAACTCCGAAGTTCAGCGGCGAAAGGGAGCAAAGAACACAAAGGAGCCGGGCCGAGGATGGCTGCGAGGGGAAAAATTACACCCGGTCCGTTCACCTGACTGAAGTCTGGCTTTGCGATCTTTGCGCCCTTTCGTGGCTATTCATTTCCGGAGTTCGAGCTCAGTCCGCAGGCGCGGAGCGCGGACGTCTCCACCCGAGCACGATGAGCAGCCCGAAGGCGGTCACCCCGACCCATCGCATCGGGCCGGGCACGAAGACCACGGCGGCGTTGAACCACATGAAGGCGTAGAAGCCGGTGAGAGCCCATCGCAACGCGAGCGGTGGGACGGGAATGTTGGTTCTCAGCCGGCTCGCAGCGTCCGCCAGCCAGACGAGGATGAGCAGGTAGTTGAGGTAGAGCCCGCCGCCCCAGTCCAGCCCGGTGACTTCCCGCGTCTGGCGGGCGGTGTCTGCGTAAGCGGCGGCGTGGCTCCACGCGTGCTTGAAGTGGAACGCGGCGAGCAGATGAACCAGCAGCAGCCCCGCGCCCGCGAGCCAGAGGAGCCGGAAGGCGCGCCCGGTGGGATGCCGAAGGGATGCTGCCGTGCCGCTCACGTAGGCGATGAACGCGAGCCATGCAGTCGCGCGGACAAGGAGTTCACCGGCGGTCATGAGCCGGAAGCGTGGCTCAAAGCAGGAAGCCAATCAACGCGACTTCGAGGAGGACGAGCGCGGCCAGCCCGAGCCAGACGAGCGTCTCCCGCACGCGGTTGTCGGACTGCCGGACTTCCGCCAGCCAGAACTGCACCTTCACCGCGCCCAGCTCGATGACGTCGCCGTTGTGAAGGACAAGCTCGTCGAACTCAGCGCCGTTGACACTGGCGCGGCCCTGGCCGAGGCGGCACAGGCGGAAGCCAGCGGGAACTTGGAGGTCGAGCTGAAGGTGGTTCTCCCAGATGCCCGGCTCGACAAGCTGCAAGTCGTCCCCAGTCGAGCGGCCAATGGTGCAGGGAAAACGGCGGGTGGCGTGGGCCGTCCCCGCGCGGCTGCCGTTGAGGACGCGGAGCTGGACCATCAGGGGTTGAAGAAGCCGCGCCGCGGGACGTAGATGCGATCGCCGGGGAAAAGCGCTCGGTCGAGCTTCGGATTCTCGATGGCCGCCTTGCAATCCATGGCTTCCTTCACGTCGCCCGTGCGGGTGATGGTGACTTTGGTTTTGTCGCCGAATTCGCTGAAGTCACCGGCGGCGGAAATGGCTTTCAGAACGGTCAAGCCCGGCGTGTAGGGGTAGCGGTTGGGTGCCTTGACGAAGCCTCCGACATACACGAAGCGTTCCTCCTGCTTCACCGTGACGGTCATCTTGGTGTAGAAGCTCGGCACGTAGCGCGTGCGGATTTCGGCCTCCAACTTGGAGCGGGTCTTGCCTGCTGCCACAAAGGACTGATCGAGGTGGAGAGTGATCTTCCCGTCCTCGGAAATGGTCAGATCGTGCAGGAGGTTTCCCGTGGGGAGGTCGGAGAGGAGGACTTGCACTTTTTCACCGATTTTTAAGATGTCGGTGGAGTCCCCGCCTAGTCCGACAGGTTGGGCTGGTCTGAGGCTCGGTCCGGGGGTCTCGCACGCGATTCCAAGAAAGCAGAGGAGCACCAGCACGAGAGGGTGGAAAGCTTTGTTCATGGAAGATTCAGAGTGGCAAGTGGCCGGGCAATCAGTATTTCGGCTTGATGGCGGTCGCATCTGCCACGGGGGCGACGGGCTTGTGGCGGTCGGCCTTGCCGGGGGGCTTGCCGTTGGCGGCCGGCTCATCAGCGTTGTTGTTACTGCGGTAATTGTAGCCGCTGTAGTAGTAATAGGAGGCGTCGCTGGCGAGGTTGATGTTGTTGAGCACCACGCCGATGAGCCGCCCACCAACCTTCTCCACCATCTGCCGCGAGCGGATGGCGAGGGACTGCGGATACTTGCGATACTGGATGACGAGGATAGCGAGGTCCGCGCCGCTGGCCAGCACGGTGGCATCGCTCACGCCCATGATGGGCGGGGCGTCGAAGAAGACGAAGTCGTAGCGGCGCTTGGCCTCCTTGATGAAGTCCTTCATCTGCGGCGAATTGAGGATGCCCAGCGCGCTGCTGGGGAGACGACCGCTGGGGAGGAAGTGCAGATTCGCCAGCGGAGAGTGCTGGATGACTTCTTCGAGCGTGTTCTGGCCGAGCAGGTAGTTGGTGAGGCCGAGCGAGTTCGAGAGGCCGAGGCGTTTGTGGAGGCTGGGGCGGCGCAAGTCGGAGTCCACGAGCAGGACCTTGTCGCCGTTCTGCGCGAAGATGGTGGCGAGGTTCAGGACGGTGGTAGACTTGCCCTCGCCCGCGCCGCCGCTGACGACGGTGATGGAGTTGGCGGTGTCGTCCTTGCGGGTGAAAAGGACGTTGGTGCGCAGGACGCGGTAGGCCTCGGCGTGCGGGCTGTCCATGCCCTCGTCCAGCAGCGCGCCGACGTTCTGCGGGATGACCGCGAGCACTGGTGCCTGAAGCGCTCGCTCGACGTCGTCGATGGTCTTCACGCTGGTGTCGAGGTATTCGATGAAGAAGGCTAGGCCGATGCCCAGCAGGAGGCCGACGAACGCGCCGAGGGCGACGTTGAGCGGCATCTTCGGGTAGGCAGCCTTGATGGCGGCCTCGGCGAAGTCCGTGACGCGCACGGCGTTGCTGCGGCTCATGTCGATGTCGCTCTCTTCCACGATGATCTTCGCGTTCATCGTGGCGCGCAGACGCTTCAGGTCATCTAGGTCGTCCCTTGCCATCTGGTAAGTCCGATTCTTCTCGGCTGCGGTGCGATTCCGGATCTTGGCCTCCTCCAGCTTGGTTTCGGTGAGCTCAAGCGCGGCTGCCTGCGCCTTCAAATCGGTATCCAGGCTGAGCATGATTCCATTCACGCGATCGTCCACCTGCTGGCTCAACTTCACGATGACCGCCTGCATCCGAACGTAGTCCGGGTGGTTCGGGCCGAGTTCCTTGCCCTTGGAGACGAACTCCTTCTCGGCCGCACTGTGTTCTTCCAACCGGCGGGAGAGGATCTCATCGTTCACAACCGGTGGGCCAAGGGCGTTCTTAAGCTGTTCGGGCTTCAGCTTCTTCAACTCGACGAAGGAGGTCTGTTTCTTGATGTAGATGCCCCGGATATCTGTGAGCTGCGATTCCAGCGAGCGGATGGTGTCTGTCTCCAGCGACATGACGGTGCCTCCACCATCAATGATGACATTCAGCCCCTTGTCCTGGTGGATTTGGTTCACGTTGGTGAGGGCAGTCCGGACCAATGCGTCTTGGTCGAGCAATCGTGCGCGGAGGATCTTGATGCCCTTTTCAGACTGAAGTTTGCGCTGTGACTCGCGGTTCTCTTTGTAGATCTCCGCTATCTTGTTGGCGATCTCGGCGGCCTCCTCCTTGTCTTTGCTGTAAACGTTGATCTCGATGATGCTCGTATTGCGGACCTGCCGCGGGTCAATGAGCTTGGTGAGGA
>CAMBZO010000284.1 GCA_945872195.1 Akkermansia muciniphila
CGGTGGTTCGGCTGGGCAGCGAGTAGGCGGGCGCTTCCCGGATGCGATCTTGAGGAAAGGCTTTTCCCCCCGGTTTCGTCCGCTAGCCTTCGCGCATGACACGTCCGCTCGCCCTACTGCTCGCGTTGCTGGCCACGGTGCTTTCCGCCACCGCCGCCGACCCCACTCGTCCGAACATCGTCATCATCTTTGCCGACGACCTCGGCTACGGGGACCTCGGTTGCTACGGCCACCCGAACATCCGCACGCCGCACCTCGACCGCATGGCTGCCGAGGGGATGCGCTTCACCGAGTTTTACTCCGCCGCCGAAGTCTGCACGCCCAGCCGAGCCGCGTTGCTCACCGGGCGCTACCCGATTCGCAGCGGGATGTGCCACGACCAGTTCCGCGTGCTGCGCAATGGGTCCACGGGCCACTTGCCCGCGGGTGAAATCACCACGGCCGAGGCCCTCAAGGCCCGGGGCTACGCCACCGGCTGCATCGGCAAGTGGCATCTCGGCAACTGGATGAACAACCCCGCTGGCCACCCGCGCAAACACGGCTTCGACTTCTACTTCGGCCTTCCCCACTCGAACGACATGAACCTCACGCCCGTCGCGCCGAAGGGCGCGGGCAAACTCGCCGAGCAGCAGGCCGAGTGGTGGAACGCGCCGCTCTTCCGCAACGAGGAACTCATCGAGCAACCCGCCGACCAGACCACGCTCACGCGCCGCTACACAGACGAGGCGGTGAAGTTCATCACGGCGAACAAGGCCAAGCCGTTCTTCCTCTACCTCCCGCACACCTTCCCGCACACGCCGCTATTCGCGTCGAAAGATTTCGCCGGCAAAAGCCCGCGCGGCATCTACGGCGACGTCGTGGAGGAACTCGACGCGAGCGTGGGCAAAGTCCTCGACACGCTGCGGCAGGAAAAACTCGCGGAGAACACGCTGGTCTTCTTCACCAGCGACAACGGCCCGTGGCTCATCATGAACCAACAAGGCGGCTCGGCAGGTTTGCTGCGCGAGGGCAAAGGCTCGACGTGGGAAGGCGGGATGCGCGTGCCCGGCATTGCGTGGTGGCCGGGCAAAATCAAGGCCGCGCAAACCCAACGCACGCTCGCCTGCACCATGGACCTCTTCACCACCAGCCTGAAGCTCGCCGGGGCGAACGTGCCGGCCGACCGCGCAATTGACGGCCTGGACATCCGGCCGCTCCTTTTCGGCACGGGCACGGTGCAGCGGGATGCCTACTTCTACTATCGCGGCACGCGGCTCATGGCGGCGCGCGCGGGCGACTTCAAGGCGCACTTCATGACCCAAGCCGCCTACGGCCAGGCCAAACACGAGGAGCAGACCCCGCCGCTGCTTTTCAACTTGCGCGTGGACGCGAGCGAGACGTTCAACGTGGCGACGAACCAACCGGCGGTGCTGAGTCAAATCGCGCAGGCGGTTGAGCGGCACAAGATCGCGCTTCAGCCCGCGCCCAGCCAACTCGTGGAAGCGGTGCCGGCGCCGGAGAAGAAATGAGTTCCTATGAAGCATAACCGCGTCACCAGTCGCATCGCCGCCGTGCTGTTGAGTCTGACCCTCATCGCGAGTGCCGCCGACCGGAAGCCGAACATCATCTTCATCCTCGCGGATGACCTCGGTTACGGGGACCTCGGGTGCTACGGGCAGAAGTTGATTCAGACGCCGCATCTGGACCGCATGGCGGCGGAGGGGATGCGCTTCACGCAGTTTTACGCGGGGTCCACGGTGTGCGCACCGAGCCGGAGCGTGCTGATGACAGGTTTGCACACTGGCCACACGCGCGTGCGTGGCAACGCGGGCAACGTAAACCCGCTCGCGCAGTCGCTGCGGCCCGGGGATGTCACGGTGGCTCGCGTGTTGAAGGACGCGGGCTACGCGACGGCGCTCATCGGCAAGTGGGGCCTCGGTGACGAGGGCGAGGCGGCGGTCGGGCTGCCGACGCGGCAGGGCTTCGACTACTTCTTCGGCTACGCGAACCAGCATCACGCGCACAATTACTACCCGGACTTTCTCATGCGCGGTGAGGAACAGGTGAAGCTGCGGAACAAGGTCGCAGCCGGCAGCGCGGACAACCCGGTGGCGAAGCGCTTCGGCGTCGGCTACGCGAGCGAGAAGGTGGAATACTCGCACGACCTCATCGCGGCGGAGGGGTTGAAGTGGGTGGAACAGCAGAAGGACAAGCCGTTCTTCCTCTACTTTGCGCTCACCACGCCGCACGCGAACAACGAGGCGAACCGCGACTTGAAGAACGGGCAGGAGGTGCCGGACTTCGGGATTTATGCGGAGAAGGATTGGTCGCCACAGAACAAGGGGCAGGCGGCGATGATTTCGCGGATGGACCGGGACATCGGGCGGCTCTTCGAACTGCTCAAGCGGCTGAAGCTGGACGAGCACACGCTTGTGTTTTTCAGCTCGGACAACGGGCCGCACAATGAGGGCGGGCATACGCCGGAGCTGTTCCAGCCGTCAGGGCCGCTGCGTGGCATGAAGCGCAGTTTGACCGACGGTGGCATCCGCGTGCCGTTCCTCGCGCGCTGGCAAGGCAAAATCAAACCCGGCGGTATCTCGCCGCACGTCGGCTGGTTCGCGGACCTCCTCGTGACCGCGTGCGCCGTGACGGGCGCGAAAGCTCCGGAGCAAACCGACGGCCTAAGTTTTCTTCCTACGCTCCTCGGCCTGCCGGAGCAGCAGGCACAGCACCAACACCTTTATTGGGAGTTCCACGAGCGCGGCTTCAATCAAGCGGTGTTGATGGACGTCCGCTGGAAAGCAATCCGCCTCGGGCGCACCGACGCGCAAGTGGTGCTGTATGACGTGACGGGCGACCTCGGCGAGACGAAGAACCTCGCGGAGGAGAAGCCCGCACTGGTCGCGCGCGCGAAGGAGTTGTTCGTCTCCGCCCGCACCGAATCGTCGGACTGGCCCATCAAGGAGGGTGCTCCCGGCGGCGCAGGCAAAGGCGGGAAGAAGCAGTAGCGCAGGCAGCCACACGCGGTTCTCCTGTCCGCAATTCTAATCTCCCTCCGGTTGCGAGCAGGTGAATTGCGAACCGCGCTGTGCGGCGGTCCAAATTCTTGGAGACACGCCCCACGCCTTTCCGCTACGCTTGGATTAATCCTGTGCCACGAAAGGCGCAGCAAAAGCATCAACCGTTGACCATGAAATCGAAATCCAGCTCCAACCGCAGCGGCCTTCTCGGCGGGGGCAATTGGATAGTTGACCAGGTCAAGATGATCGACGTGTTCCCGCAGCGGGAACGGCTCGCCAACATCAGCAGCCAGTCCGAGGGCACAGGCGGAGCGCCTTACAACGTCCTCGTGAACCTCTCCCGCCTCGGCGCGCCCTTCCCGCTATTCGGCGCGGGCCTCGTGGGCAAGGACTTGCTCGGCAACCAGATTCTCGAAGACTGCAAGCGCCACAAGATTGACACGAAGTTGCTCCGGGCCACCGCCGACGCCCCCACGTCCTACACCGACGTGATGACCGAGTCGAAGGGCGGCGTGCGGACGTTCTTCCATTGCCGGGGCGCCAACGCGCTCTGGGACGGCAAGGACCTCGATTTCTCAAAGTCGAAGGCGAAGATTTTCCACCTCGGCTACCTGCTGCTCCTCGACACGATGGACAAGGAGGACAAGAAGTTTGGCACCAAGGCCGCCGCGCTCCTCGCCGCTGCACAGGCTGCCGGCCTCAAGACCAGCGTGGACACGGTGAGCGAGGACAGCGACCGTTTCGCGAAGGTCCTCACGCCTGCGCTCAAGTATGTGGACTACTGCATCCTCAACGAACTCGAGGCGGGCAAGACTGCGGGCTTCAAGATCCGCAAGTCCGACGGCACTCTCGACACCGTCTCTCTTCGTCATGCGGCTGGCGCCTTACTGCAATGCGGTGTGAAGGAACTCGTCGTCATCCACTTCCCCGAGGGCGGCTTCGCCCGCACGCGTGACGGCAAGGACTCGTGGCAGAGCTCGCTGAATCTGCCGCAGAAATACATCGCGGGCAGCGCGGGCGCAGGGGATGGCTTCTGTGCCGGCGTGCTCTACGGACTCCACGAGGGCTGGGAGCTGCAGCAGTGCCTGCTCACCGGCGTGTGTGTCGCCGCCGCGAGCTTGAGCCATCCGACCTGCACGCAAGGCGTCGGCAAACTCGCCGCCGC
>CAMBZO010000285.1 GCA_945872195.1 Akkermansia muciniphila
CTGATAGACGACGTGGAACTCGTAGGCGTCGTAGGCCGCCGCGACTGCCGCCTCCAGCTTCGCGAACTCGCCGAGCACCCAGCGGTCGAGGCCGGTGAGCTGGTCGTCGGGCACGGTGTGCTGCGCGGGGTCGAAGTCGTAGAGGTTCGAGAGCTGGTAGCGGAGGGTGTTGCGCAGCGCGCGGTAGGTCTCGGAGACCTTGTTGATGCGTTCCTCGCTCACGACAATGTCGGTGCGGTAATCCTGCGAGGCAACCCAGAGACGTAGCACGTCCGCGCCCCATTTCTTCACGTAGGCGTCGGCGGTCTGCGGCTTCTCGTAACCGCCCGCGCCCTGCTTGCTCTTGGAAATTTTCTCGCGGTCGGCGTCCACCATGAAGCCGTGGGTGAGCACGGTCTTGAACGGCGCGACGCCGTTGCCGGCGAGGGAGAGGAGCAGGGAGGATTGAAACCAGCCGCGATGTTGGTCGGAGCCTTCGAGGTAAACGTCGGCCTGCCAGGAAGAAGTTGAGGGTTGAGAGTTGAGAGTTGAGGGCTGCGGCGTGCTTGGTCCGTTATGTTGAAGTTCTGCCCGGCGCATGAGGACGGCGCGGCTGGAGCTGCCGGAGTCAATCCACACGTCGAGCGTGTCGCTGGATTTGGCGGTGGCTTCGCGACCGGTCCAGTCGGCGGGGCGGCAGAGGGTCCAGAGTTCGGCGGCAGTTTTCTCGAACCACACGTTGCTGCCGTGCTGCTCGAAGAGGTCGGCGGCTTTGCGGACGATGGCGGCGTCGAGGATGGGTTCGCCCTGGGCATCGTAGAAGGCCGGGATGGGCACGCCCCAACTGCGCTGGCGCGAGATGCACCAGTCGGGCCGGGATTTCACCGCGCCTTCGATGCGGTTCTTGCCCCAGTCGGGGATCCAACGAACGGTCTCGATGGCTTGAAGCGCTTGCTCGCGGAAGCTGCTTGCAGGTGGGCAGGTGGGAGCGTGGGCAGGTGAGAGAGTGGACGTGTGCACGGCCGCGCCAGTCTCACTTTCCCGCTTTCCCACTTTCCCACTTTCTCCGCTTAGAACGTGGTCAATCTTGATGAACCACTGGTCCATCGCACGGAAGATGATGGGGGTCTTGCTGCGCCAGCAGTGCGGGTAGCTGTGGTGGTAGTTCTCCTGGTGCGCGAGGGCGTTGCGCACGCGCAGCTCGTGGAGGACGGCGTCGTTGGCGTCGCTCTTGCCATGCTTTTCGAGGATGGACTTGCCGAGCATCTCGGCGGGCATCTGCTGGTCGGCGGGTAGGTCATTCGTGTGGGCGAGACAGCCGGCGTCGTCCACGGGCGAGTAGATGGGGAGGCCTTGGCTGCGGCCGAGGTTGTAGTCGTCCGCGCCGTGGCCGGGCGCGATGTGGACGAAGCCGGTGCCGGTGTCGGCGGTGACGAAGTCGGCAGGGAAGAGCCGGCCCGTGCGCGCGCAGAACGGATGCTCGTAGGTGAGTGTGGCGAGTTCGTCGGCGGAGACGGTGCGCTCAATCTGGTAGCCGCCCGCCCAGCCGCACTTCTGCGTGACGGTTTCGAGGAGCGAGTTGCAGACGAGGTAGATGTTTCCGTCGGCAAAGATGCGCGAGTAGAAGAGCGACGGGTTGAAGGCGACAGCGAGGTTCGCGGGGAGCGTCCAGGGCGTGGTGGTCCAGATGAGGAGGAAGGTGTTCGGCTCGCCCGCGAGCTTGAACTTCACATAGACCGACTGGCTGACGTGGTCGGCGTATTCCACCTCGGCCTCGGCGAGCGCGGTGCGGCAGGGGATGCTCCAATACACCGGCTTCTTGCCGCGATAGACGAAGCCTTGCGCGACGAGGTCGGCGAAGAGGCGCAACTCGTCGGCCTCGTATTCCTTGTTGAGCGTGAGGTAGGGATTCTGCCAGTCGCCGAAGACGCCGAGGCGTTTGAACTGGGTGCGCTGGAGGTCGATGTATTTGCGCGCGTAGGCGTCGCAGGCGGTGCGGATGGTGGCGGCGTCGCTCGCGGTGTCGCCGGCTTTGCGCATGTCCTGCGTGACCTTGAACTCGATGGGCAGGCCGTGGCAGTCCCAGCCGGGGATGTAGGGGGCGTCCTTGCCGCGCAGGGTCTGGTATTTGACGATGATGTCCTTGAGCACCTTGTTCAGCGCGGTGCCGACGTGGACATCGCCGTTGGCGAAGGGCGGGCCGTCGTGGAGGACGAACTTGGGCTGGCCGGCGCGGGCCTGGCGAATCTGCGAGTAAATCTGTTCGGCCTCCCAGCGGGCGAGGCGTTGCGGTTCGCGCGCGACGAGGTCGGCCTTCATGGCGAAGTCCGTGCGCGGCAGATTCAGTGTGTTCTTGTAGTCCATGAGCAGCTCAAAGAGCGGGGACGCTAGCAGTCGGCAGAGGGTCAATCAAGCATCCGGCCAGTGACTTTGAGAGCAGGGGGGGCGACGCCGGGGTCAACGCGGAGTCGTCTCTCCATCTTCTGCGGTCGGTCGTGACTCCACGCGGACTTCGTCGGGCACGCCTTGGCGGCGGAGGTCGGCGGCGCCGAGCTTTCGGCCTTTGCCGTCCACGATGCCGGATTGTCGGTTGCGGAAGGTGATTTCGGCCACGCTCACTTCGTTGCTGCCGCGGTCGAGGAAACGGGCACGCATCGGGCCCCAACGCAGGAGCGGGGCTTGGCCACCGCCGGAGAGGAGGTTCGCGCCGTTGATGGCCTTCACCACGTAGGTTGCCGCGAGGCGGTTTGTGTCCACGAAGCCGGTCGGTATCACTCGCGACATCAGGGGCGTGCTGGCGCTGTCGCCGGGGTCGTATGCCAGTGGCGTGCGGTAAATCTCCCGCTGCGCTGCGAAGACCATGTAGCCCACGATGCCCGACTCGGGGTCAGTCGCTGGCTTCCAAATGATGTGATGTCCATCTGCGAGGATATCCACCTCCACGCCCGGCACGGCGGTGGGCGGGGTGGCGTCGAGCAGTTGCACGCCGGCTTGGAGGGAAATGCTCTCGGGCTGGCTGGCCTCGCGCACGAGCATCGCGCCCTTCTTCACGTCGGCATTCTTGAAGGTCGAGGTCGTCACGTAGCTGCCGTAGGGCAGCTCGAAGGTGCCGCTCACCGCCTCCACGTGGTCCACCAAGAGCGGCGTGCGCGCCACCAGCGCGCGCTGGGCACCGTTGATTTTGCAGTGCGAAATGCTCACCTGCCCGCCCACGAGAATGCCCACCGGGCTGCCGGGGAAATCCTGGTTCTGAATGTCGAGATGGCTCAAGGCCACCGCACCGTGGCCGAAGATTTCGACGACGGCGTTGGTGGCAGTCTCCTTACCCACGCGGCGGAAGACGCAGTTCTGCACGAGGTGCGCCTCGCCGCCGAAGATGCGCACCGCCGTGTCCGCGATGTCCTCGAAGGCGCAGTTGTGGATGCCCACGACGCCGGTCTGCCCCTGCCCGGGCCGCAGGTCAATCGCCCGCTCGCTTAGGTTTCGGAACGTGCAGTTGGCGAGGTTCAGCCGGGTGATGGCGGGACCGCCGGCCTGGCCGCGCTCGCCCATGAAGACGCCGCGCGTCCGGTCGTGCCCGTGTGTAAAACCGACGCGGCCATTCACGAACTCGCAGTCTTGATAGGTCTGGTCCTGCGCCGCGTGGAGGGTGACGCCCGCGTGGGATTGCCCATCGAAGCGCACGCGCATCAGGAGCGCGTTGGCGCTGTTCGTCGCACCGCCTGTGCCGGCCTGTGAGTTGTGCCCGTAGCGCCCGCCGCGCACGGTGAGGTTCACCAGCCCTTTGCAGTCCCGCTGCGAACAATCCACGTTCGTGGACCACGTCACGATGGTCCGGTCCATGCCCGCGCCGAAGAGCAGGCCATTCGTGATGGGCTGCGACAGTGCGTAGTCGCCGGCGCCGAGGAAGACATTTTCCCCCGCGCTCAACGCGCGCTCGATGGCTGTGGCGGGTTTGCCCGTGAAGTCTGTGAATCGCTTGCCGAAGAGCAACGGCGGCGGCGCGCGTAAATCTCCCAGCGCCACGAGCACCGGGCGCGCGAGGTTCACGCCCAGCACCGGGTAGCGCATCCGCAGATCGCGCGCGGTGGAGTTGTAGGCCGGCCCGCCCGCCCGTGGCAGCACGCGGAAAATATTTTTCGGCTCGGCGAAGTTGGCGTTCAGCCCGCCCTGCTCGACG
>CAMBZO010000286.1 GCA_945872195.1 Akkermansia muciniphila
CAGACACTCCTCTTCACGCCGGCCCTCGTCGTGTGGCAGCAGACGCTGTTGACGCCGGTGTTCTCCGTCGCGATTGAACTGCCGGTGAACGCTGATCCAGCGCCGCCACCGGCTGACTTTTCTCCTCCCTCCGGCCCGCGCGCTCCGCCGCTGGCCTGATTTCCTCCCATCGTCCCGCGCCGACTCTGGCGCGCCGACAGACGTGGTGTGCCCTGCCATGATTCTCTGCCGGTAGTTTCCTGACAGGGTTGATTCTGACTTCGTTGAACTATGAAAACTACTTTCGCGCGGCCCGCTGTGATGCTGGCCGCCGTGTTGACCACGGCCCTGCTGGCCGGTTGCCGCAAACCTGATTCCCACGACCACCCAGCCGGCGGCCACGAGCACGAGGAGAAGACGGCGCAAATCACCGTTTGGTCCGACCGCTACGAAATCTTCGCCGAGCACAAGCCGCCCGCCGTGGGCACGCCGACGACCTTCATCACGCACGTCACGGACTTGCGCACTCTCGAGCCGCGCAGCGCCGGGCCGGTGAAGTTCCTCCTGCGCCAGGGCGACGCCACGTTGGAGCATCCGCAAGCCAAGCCGTCCAAGCCCGGCATCTATCTCCCCGCGCTCACGTTCCCCAAGCCGGGCCTGTGGCAACTCACGCTCCTCGTGCCGACGGAGGGCACCAACGCCGTCGTCGAACTGGGCGCGGTCGAAGTCTTCGCCGACGCGCACGCGGCGCAGCACGCGAAACTTCCGGAGCCGCCCGAGGGCGTGAGCTTCCTCAAGGAGCAGCAGTGGAAAATCCTTTCGCAGGCGGAGCCGGTCACGAAGCGCCGGCTCGTCGAGCGCGTGCGCGTGCCGGCGGTGGTCGCCGCGCGGCCCGGTTCGCTCGCGCAAGTCAGCACGCCGCAACCCGGACGCTTGTTCGCGCCTCCGGGCAAGTCGCTGCCGGCCATCGGCGACAAGGTCACGGCGGGCCAGACGCTCGCGTTTTTGCAGCCCGCTTTCGCGCCGTCCACCGCCGGGGAACACAGCGCGCGCATCGCCGAGGCCACCGCGCGCATCGCGGAGTTCGACGCACGCGCTGTGGAGGCTGGGACGGAGGCCGCCCGCGCCAAGCTCGCCATCGAGCAGGCCGGAGTGACCCTCAAACGGATGCAAACGCTCGTCGCGGCGAAGGCCCGGCCCGAGCGCGACTTGCAGGAAGCGGAGTTCACCCTCAAGGACGCGCAGGCGAAGCTCGCCGCCGCGCTCGCAGTGGAACGTGCCTACCGCGACGCCGCGACGGCCATCCGCGCAGGCCGTGACGTGGCGTCGGTCACGCCCGCCGTCATCGAACTCAAGTCGCCGATTGCCGGCACGCTGGTCGTGCCGTTCAACGGCGCAGTCGGGGAGCAACTCGCGGCGGACCGCGCCGTGTTCACGATCCTCGACGCGGACACGGTCTTCATCGAAGCGAAAGTCCCGGAGGCGAACGCGCGGCGGTTGAGCGCGGCAAAACACGCGAGCCTCGAACTGCCCGGCGAGCGTGGCCGCTTCCTGGCCGTCACTGGCGCGGGTGGCGGACGGCTGGTCTTCACCGGCCTGCAAGTGGACCCTGCCACGCGCACCGTGCCGCTCGTGTATGAGTTGAAGAACTCCGGCGGCCAGTTCCGCATCGGCGAGGCGGTCACGCTGCACCTCGAGACGGAGCGCGCCGAAGAGGCCGTGGCCGTGCCCGACGCCGCGCTCGTCGAGGAAGGCGGGCGGTTCATCGTCTTCGTCCAACTCGGCGGCGAGACCTTCGACAAGCGCGATGTCACGCTCGGCATTCGCGACGGCAACTTCGTTCAGGTGCTCGCGGGGTTACAGGCCGGCGAGCGCATCGTCACCAAGGGCGCTTACGCCATCCGCCTCGCCTCCGTCTCCAGCGTCATCCCCGCGCACGGCCACGCCCACTGAGGAACTGCCATGATGGACAAACTCATTCGCTGGTCGCTGGAGAACCGCCCGCTCGTGCTGGTCGCCGCGCTCCTGCTCACCGTCTTCGGCATTCACACGGCCACGCGCATGCCGGTGGATGTCTTTCCCGACCTCACCGCGCCGACGGTCACGGTCATCACCGAGGCGCACGGCATGGCCCCGACGGAAGTCGAAAACCAAGTCACGTTCCCGATTGAGACGGCGGTCAACGGCGCGTCGGGCGTGCGCCGCGTGCGCTCCGCCACGGCGGTCGGCATCTCGGTGGTGTGGGTGGAGTTCGACTGGGGCACGGACATCCGCCACGCGCGGCAAATCGTCAGCGAGAAGATGGCGATGGTCGCCAGCGAACTCCCGGCAGAGGTCGAGAAGCCCGTGCTCGCGCCGGTGTCATCCGTGATGGGAGAAATTCTTTTCCTCGCGCTCACCTCGGACAAGCACACGCCCGCCGAGCTGCGCACGTTCTCCGAGACGAGCATCCGGCGGCGCTTGCTCGCGGTGCCGGGCGTCGCGCAAGTCACGCCCATCGGCGGCGGCGAAAAGCAGTTCCAAGTCGTCATCGCTCCCGGCGCGCTGCAAACGCACGGCGTCACCGTCGCGCAAGTGGTGCGCGCGCTGGAGGAGGGCAACGAGAACGTCTCCGCCGGCATTCTCAACGAGCGCGGCAGCGAATGGCTCGTCACCGGCATGGGCCGCTTGCGGACGCTGGAGGACATCGGCGAAACCGTCGTCACCGCGCGCGCCGGCGTGCCCGTGCGCGTTGCGGACGTGGGCGAAATCAAACTCGGCGTCGCACCGAAACGCGGCGAAGCCTCCGCGATGGGCAAGCCCGCTGTCGTCATGGGCATCCAAAAGCAGCCGGGTGCGAACTCGCTTGCCCTGACGCGCCAGCTTGAGGCGGTGCTGGCCGACATTCAGACCAAGCTGCCGCCCGGCATGAAGCTCCAGACGGACATTTTCCGGCAGGCGAACTTCATCGAGGTCGCGGTCAAGAACGTCTTCACGGCGTTGGGCGAAGGCGTGCTGCTCGTCATCGTCGTCGTGCTGGTGTTCCTCGCCAATGGCCGCGCGACGCTCATCACCATCACCGCCATCCCGCTCTCGCTCGTTGCCGCGGTGCTCACGCTCAAGGCGTTCGGCGCGACCATCAACACGATGACGCTCGGCGGCATGGCCATCGCCATCGGCGCGCTCGTGGACGACGCGGTGATTGACGTGGAGAACGTCGTGCGTCGGCTGCGGGAGAACGTCGCGTTGCCGGTGGAGCAGCGACGGAATGCGCTGGCCGTTGTCCTAAACGCCAGCATCGAAATCCGCAGTTCCATCGTCTTCGCCACGCTCATCATCGCGCTGGTCTTCGTGCCGGTGTTCTTCCTCGGGGGCGTCGAGGGCCGGCTGCTGCAACCGCTCGGCGTCGCGTATCTCGTCGCGCTCCTCGCGTCGCTCATCGTGGCCGTCACGGTGACGCCGGTGCTGTGCTTGCTGCTGCTGCCCAACTCGCGCGCCGTGCTGACCGGCCACGAATCCGGCTTCGTGCGGCTGCTCAAGCGCGGTTACACACCGCTGCTGAACGGCGCGCTCCGCCACCCGTGGTTCGTGACGCTACCCGCCGTGGCGTTGCTCGCGGTGGCGCTGGTCGCCACATCCTTCTTTGGCCGCGCGTTCCTGCCGGAGTTCAACGAAGGCTCGCTGACGTTGAGCGCCGTCACGCTGCCGGGCACGTCGCTCGCGGAGTCGGACGCGCTGGGCCGCGTCGTCGAACAGACGCTTCTTTCACCCGCGTTCCCGGAAATCATCTCGGTCGCACGTCGCACCGGTCGCGCGGAACTCGACGAGCACGCGCAAGGCGTCGAGGCCGCCGAACTCGATGTCTCGCTCAAGATGGGCCAGCGCAGCAAGGCGGAATTCCTCGCCGCGTTGCGCGAGGCGTTGTCGCAGGTGCCCGGCATGAACGTCACCATCGGCCAGCCCATTTCCCATCGCATTGACCACATGCTCTCCGGCACGCGCGCGAACATCGCGGTGAAGATTTATGGGAGCGACCTTTACCAGCTCCGCACGCTGGCGGAGAAGGCCCGCGCCGCGATGGCCGGTGTGCCGGGCGTCGTGGACTTGTCGGTCGAGCAGCAGACGGAGATTCCCGTGCTGACGGTGAAGTTCGACCGCCCCGCGCTGGCGCGGCACGGCGTCACCATCCGCGA
>CAMBZO010000287.1 GCA_945872195.1 Akkermansia muciniphila
CGTGCGGCCGCCGACATGCCACGGGTGAAGGCCGAAGCTCGGCACAACGAAGTTCGTAAACTCCCGCGCCAGCGCGCCGACCTGCGGCCAGTCGGCCTCGCACGAGCCGTTGACCACCATGCGCGCGACGCCGAGCGCACGGCTCGCCGCGACGAGTTCCGCCTGCCGCCCGGCGAAGCGCTCGTCTTGGAGGTGATTGTGGGCGTCGTAGAAGCGCATCACTTGCGAGGATAAAGACGACGATTCGGAGGAAGAGCAAGAAGCGCGGTTCCTTAAGCCCGAACTCCGAAGTTCAGCCGCGAAAGGGCGCAAAGAACACAGAGGAGCCGAGATGAAATGGAATTGAACCGGGACTGATTCCATTCGGACATTTTTTCCTGCCAGAAGCTTTGCTTTGCGCCCTTTGCGCCCTTTGCGCCCTTTCGCGGCCATTCCATTTCGGAGTTCGGGTTAAGTCGGCAGGGCCGGTCAGTGGTTGGAAAAGTCACAAGCAAAACGGCCAGAGCGATGTTCGCCCTGGCCGTTCGCGAATGAGTTGTGGTTGCTTACTTCATCAGCGCCAGCGCGGACGCGACGAGCTTGTCGGCGCTGAGGCCGTGCAGCTTGTAGAGCTCCTCGGCGAGGTAGGCGCTCTGGCCGAACTCACCGGGGATGCCCAGCGAAGTCATGCGATGCGCGATGCCCGCGCGGCTCAAGGCGTGGCTGACTTGCGCGCCCATGCCGCCGACGACTTGGTGGTCTTCGATGGTCACGACGCGGCCATGCGCGGCCTTCACGGCGGCCCCGATGGTCTCGAGGTCCACGTGGTTGACGAACGGGTTGTTGATGACGGTGGCCTTCACGCCCTGCTCGGCGAGCTGCTTGCCAGCGCTGATGGCCTTGTCCAGGAGCACGCCGCAGCCGATGAGGACCACGTCCGTTCCCTGAGCGAGGACTTGCGCCTTGCCCCACGGATAGGTCGCGCCGGGAACCCAGCTCATGGGATAGTTCTCACGGCCCACGAAGAAGATGTAGCTCTCGCCGTCCTTGCCCGCCGCGCGATCGGCGGCGTAGCGGTGGATGGCCTGATACATCAGCGACTCCGCCTCGTCCGGGCAGCTCGGCATGATGACGCAGGTGTGCGGGATGGAACTGACGGCGGCGATGTAGGTCGTGGCTTGGTGGCTCGCGCCGTCGGCGGCGTCTTGGAAGCCGATGTGACTGAACATCGCGATGACCGGGGCCTGCGAGAGCGCGGCCATGGTGAGCGGGAGGTTGCCCTTCGTAACGCCGAACTGTCCGAAGGTGTCCACGATGGGGATGTAGCCGGACTTCGCGTAGCCCGCGCCGACGCTGATCATGTTCGCCTCGGCGATGCCCACCTCGACGAAGCGCTCGGGCAGCGCCTTCTGAAACGCGCTGATGCCGGTGGAGCCTTGCACGTCGCACGAGATGGAGAAGACCGGCAGGCCATCCATCGCGGCGCGGACAGCGCCTTTCGCGAGGCCGGCTTGAACTTTGTCCTTCTTTATCGCCGGGGCAGCGGGCGCGGGAGCGACTGCAGCGGCGGCGGCCTTCGCCTTCTTCGCCGCTTCGCTCTTCTCCCAATCAGCGCGGAGCGCAGCGCCCCACGCGACAAACTCAGCGGGCGCGGTGTCGCCAGCGTAAAGCTCCGTCACCCACGCCGGAATCTGCTCGCCGTTCGCGAGCGGAAAGCCGTGGCCGCCGGCAGAGTTCTCGACGGTGGCCTTGATGCCATAGCCCTTGATGGTTTTCACCCAGAGGCAAACGGGCTGCTTCGGATTCGCCTTCGCAGCGGCGATCCCCTGCTCCACCGCGAGGTAAACCGCCTGCAAGTCGTGGCCGTTCGCGACGGCAATCACGTTCCAGCCCAGCACGGCCATCGCGCTCAAGCTCGGCTGCATGGAAAAGGAATCCTTCGTGATGCGGCCCGAGAGCTTTGTGTCGTTGTCGGAGAGGATGAGCACGAAGGGGTTCACTCGGTCCTTCGCGGCAAGGCCGGGGATGGCGGCGAAAGCTTCCTTGGCCTCGCCTTCCATCGCCGCGCCGTCGGACACGGTGCAGACGGTGACGCGGTCGCGGCCGGCGGTCTTGTCACCCATCGCGAGGCCCTGCGCCTGCGGGAGGCTGGAGCCGAGCGGGCCGTTGGAGACGAGCACGCCCTCGGGGTTGAGGTGGGATTCGCCGTGGCCGGTGAACTTGCTGGCGATGCTGCGGAAGCCCTTGAGCGTGTCGAAGGTCATGCCATCGAAGCCGTAGAGCGCGCGGAGTGCATAGACGCCGTTCTCGGTGTGCCCGGCGTCGTTGACGAAGTTAAACGCCTCGTGCCAGTGACGCCCTTGCGTGGCGAACATCTGCGCGTGGACCGTCGCCATGATTTCCGCGAAGGCCGCCGGGCCGCCCCAGTGACAGGCCGCCCCGCCGACGACAGCGTGGACATCCATGAGCGCGACGAGCGCGCGGGTGGCACGCGGGTCGGCGACGACGACGGACTGGCCGGCGGCGTTTGTGATGGTGACGGAGAATTTCGGCGCGTTGGCGGGCGTGGCGGCGAGGCGGGACTTGAGCGCGAGGGGCGTCAGCGGCGGGGCTGCAAGTTTGGCGACAACGGAATTATCAGCGGCCATAGGTTCGGTCGGGTTGGGTGCTACAGGTTAAATCAGCGAACAAAGCGACAGACCGTAGGAACCAGCAGCGGGAATGGGAAGGAGGAATTTGGGCGTTTTGGCTGTTACTCGTGCTCCTAATCTTAATCTTAATCCTGCTCCGGCAGACGACTCCGAGAGGGGAGGATTACGATTAGGATTAGGAGCAAGAGGGGCGCTCCACTCGCGGCTGGGCAGCGCGAGGGTTTCCCGCCATGCTGCGCCTGTGCGTGTGCTGATTGTGGGCTGTGGTTATGTGGGCTTGCCGCTGGGCGCGGAGCTGGTCCGGCGCGGGCATGCAGTCTGCGGCTTGCGCAGGAGCGCGGACGGCGCGGGGGAACTCCTCGCGGCGGGCGTAACTCCGGTGGTGGGGGATGTGACAGAGCCGGAGAGCCTGCGCGCGTTGCCGGGGCCGTTCGACTGGGTGGTGAACACGGTCTCCTCCTCGAAGGGCGGCGCGGACGTGTATCGCGCGGTGTATGTGGAGGGGACGCGCAATCTCATCGCTTGGCTCACGGGCGGTGCCTTGCAAAAGTTCGTCCACACCAGCAGCACGAGCGTTTATGGCCAGGCGGACGGCGGCGAGGTGACGGAAGTGAGTGAGACGGAGCCACGGGCGGAGACAGGGAAGTTGCTTGTCGAGACGGAGAACTTGCTGGTGGCAGCGGCGCGGGAACGGAGTTTTCCAGCGGTCGTGCTACGCGTGGCGGGGATTTACGGGCCGGGGCGCGGGCACTTGTTTCAGCAGTATCTGCGCGACGAGGCGCGCATCAGCGGCGATGGCATCCGGCTCCTGAACATGATTCATCGCGACGACGTGGTGGGCGCTGCCATCGCGGCGCTGGAGCGGGGCGAGCCGGGGCGCATCTACAACGTGGCGGATGACGAACCGGTGTCGCAGTTGGATTTTTTCCGCTGGCTGTCAGTGCAATTGCGCAAACCGCTGCCGCCGTTCGCCAGCGCGGAGGAGAGCGCGGGACGCAAGCGGGGCGTGACGAACAAGCGCGTGAGCAACCGGCGGCTGCGGGAGGAGCTGGGTTGCGGGCTGAAGTATCCGACGTTTCGGGAGGGGTATGCGGAGGAGATGCGGCGAGGCTCGTAGCCGCCAAGGTGAGGAGGCGGACGCCGTTGCACTCCCACGAATCCGACTCCTCACCTCGGCGGCTACACGCGGAACGAGATGCGCTTCACCGTCTCCTTGCCGAAGCTGTGCTGGAGGCGGGCGAGGATTTCACGGCGGCGGTAGCGGACGATTTCATCGAGCCACACGCTGCTGTCCACGGTGACAAAGAGTGTGCCTTTGTTCATGCCGGTGGGTTGCGCGTGCGCGGTGACTTGCGGGTCCAGCAGGCTGTTCCAGACCTTGATAATTTCCGCGTGGGCCTGGCGTCGATCGAGGCCGAGACCTGTCAGCACGTCGGGGAGCAGCGCAGCGAGGGGGCGGCTGTGGTTCTTCCCAGCGCTTTCGAGGGAGGTCACGTCCACTCCGCGCCA
>CAMBZO010000288.1 GCA_945872195.1 Akkermansia muciniphila
AGTGCCTCGCGCGTGACGTAGCCGAAGCTGACTTGGTGGCCGTAGCCGGCGAAGCGCACGCGCGGCGGCAACGCACGACGGACGGTTTCCACAGCCTCGTCCGTGCCGGTGGCGGTCACGCAATCGCATTGGGCGAAGAGCGCTTCCTCTAGTGTGGTGGAGCCGCCGTGCCACTCGGCCATCTCGATGCACGCGCCGAGCTTGGGTTCGCTGCCGTAGATCGAGTGGAGGAATATGCGCGGGAGGAAGGCCCCGCCGCGCGAGCACTTGATGAACTGCGCCGAGCGCGTGAGCAGGCCGAGCACGATGGCCATGAAGGCCGCGTTCGGCACGCAGCCAGCGGTGATGTGCGCGACCATCTCCGGCCCGGTGGCCAGGGCAGTGCGGCGGGTGCGGCTGTCACTGTTGCTGGCGCAAAAAGCATCGAGCCGCTGCGTGCTGCCCAGCTCCTGCGCGAGGAGCGCCTCAAGGTTTTCACCGGTGAGCTGGCGGAAGAAATTGTCCAGGCCGGTGGCGATAGTGGGGGCGGAGAAACCTGTTTGGGCCGGGCCTTCTGCGAGCGCGAGCTTGCGATACGGATAGTCCGTCTCGAGCCAGTCCTCGGCGGTGCGGACGAGTGTGCGCAGGATGCTGGGCGTGTCGCGGATGGCGAGGTATTGCGTGCGGTTGCGCTTCAGCGCGAGGCACGCGTCGGTGATCATCGCGGGCGTCAGCTCGGCCTCGGGCGGGAGGTCGGCGAGGTAGTAGTTCGGGAGGTTCATGGCAACGGCACGGTGGCGAGGCGGGCTTGGATTTGCGCGTAAAGCTCCGGGGCCCACGCGGGGAGTTTGGCTTCCGGCGGCAGGGTTTTGCCACGCCGGAAATCCACCGGGGTCAGGATGACCGAGAGGTTCTTCAACCCCGTTTCGGCAGCCAGCACGAACAAGTCTTCCGCCGCGTCGTCGCCCATGGCGAGGCAGCCGATGGAGACGTTGCTGCCGTGGATCATGATGTCGCCGCCGAGCTGGGCGCGGGCGTCGAGCTGACCTTTGGCGCGGTCGAAGGCATTCGGATAGCCGACGCGCAGCGAGAGGTGGAAGCGGCTGTTGGGGTTCAGCAGCTCGACGGCGTAAATTCCCTCGGGCACCTGGCGGTCGCCTTCGCGCAGCTTCGGCCCCAGCTCGCCGCTGGCGCCGAGCACGAGGTAATTGCGGAGGAAGCGCAGCTTGCCATCCGCTCCAGCGGCGTAGAGTTCGAGGCGGCGCTCGGCCTTGATGCCGACGAGGACGAGTTTGGCTGGCGGATAGGTGAGCGCCGCCTTCGTGAAGTGCGGAGCCAGCCGGGCGCGCGCGGCGGGGCCGTATTGGGTCACTCGCTCCGCGACAGTTTTCTTCGTCGCAACTTTGCCGATGTAAGTTGCCATGAGGAGCAGCGCGAGGAAGAGGAGGTGGGGCCCGCGAATCACGCGAAGCCACGCGAATGGGGAGTGAAGGGAAGGTGAGCGCATAGCGAAGTCGGGCTTCATTCGCGGGGATTCGCGTGATTCGCGGGCAATCTCCGCATTTCCCGCAAGCACAGCAAGCCCGGCAGCGAGAGCAGCAGCAGCGTGGCGAGGAGGAGGTAGAAGCGATGGTAACGCGCCGGCTCGCTGGCCGCCGCGCCGAGGTGCTCCACCCATCGGCCCGCGAACCAATGCGCGACGTTGCCGAGGATGCCGCCCACGGTGATGAAGAGGCCGAAGACGCGTCCGCGCACCGCGTCCGGCACGGACTCCATCAGCGCGGCTTCGACCATCGGATAGCAGCCCATGAAGAAGAAACCATAGACCGCGAGCGCCACCGTCAGGCCGCCGCGTGGCAGGTGCGGGAAGGCCGCGATGACGAGCGCCGACGCGACCATCACGCCGGCGGTCCAACGCGTGCGGTTGCGGTCGCTGAGGTGGCCGAAGAGCGGGTTGCTGATGACGCCCATGAGGAAGATGACGCTCAGGGCCGCGCCCGCTTCTTGCACGGAGAAGCCGTGGGCCTTTTGCAGGAAGAGCGAGCCGAGGCTGCCCATGCTGTGCCCGGCGAAGTCGCGCAATGCGAACGCGACCGCGGCGGCGAGGAAGAGGAGCCACAGAGTGGAAGTGGAGAAGAGCGCGTGCGGCGCCGCAGGCTGTGCCGGCGTCTGCAAGTCGCCGGCACCTGAGTCGTCCGCCAGCCACGCGAAGGCTACCGCTGCGAGGATTCCCAGCACCCCGAGTTCCAACACGGGCGTGCGCCAGTCGTTGGTCTGCGTCGCGCGCCAACCGGCGTAAAGCGGGCCGACGAAGAAGCCCGCTCCCGCGCCGATGCCGATGAGTCCGAGCGCCTTTCCCGTTGCCTCGGGGTAGAGGCGCGCGACCAAGGCCGTCGCCGCCGGGTGGAAGCAGCTTCCGCCAATCGCCGCGACCACGACGCTCGCGAGCGCCAGTGGATAGCTCGGTGCGAGCGCGAGGCCGACGAAGCCGAGCGCGTTGATGAAGAGGCCCCAACCCAAAAGTTTCTTGCGGCTCACGCGGTCGGCGAGGATGCCGAGTGGGTAGCTCAGGCCGTAGTAAGTGAGCATCATCACGGTCATCGGGAGGGTAGCCTGCTCGAGAGTCGAGAGCTTCAGGTCGCGCTGCATCGGCAGATACAGCGGCAGGAGCGCGACGTGATAGACGTGCGTGAAGGCGTGCAGGACGCCGAGGAGCCAGAGCGTGCGGGCGCGGTGTTGCGGGGCATCCATGTCAGGTGGCAAGGAGGGAACAGCCGCGTGCCTCCGCTTGTGTGGCGCGGCCGAGCAGTTCGAAACCGTCGCCGCGGCGCACGGCGAGGTCTTCCGTTTGGATGGCCATCACGGAGCGCACGTTCGCGAGGTCGAAGATTCTGAGCAAGCCGGTTTCGCCGTCGGCGACTTCGCGGCCGGTCTCGGGGGAGGTGACGAGGGCGCGTGCCCACGGGGGAAACCGGAAAGGAAGTGAAGAGTGAAGGGTGAAGAGCGAATAGGCCTGTGAGCTAAGTTCGCTCATGCCGTATTCGCAGACGATGGCGGTGGGCGGGAGGCCGAGTCGCGATGTGATGAGCGTGTGGAGTTCGGCCTTGGGCAATTCGCGCGAGCGGCCTTTGTAGCCGCCGGTTTCCATCACGCACGAGCCGGGCGGCAGCGTGATGGACAAGTCGTGTTGTGCCAGCGTGTCGAGGAGATGGACGAACATGAACGCGGTGCCGAGGAGGACGAGCGGTTGGTTGGTTTGCTCGGCGTGGCGAAGTGACGCGAGTGCGGCGGCGGAGTCGAGCAACCAGGATTTGTCTGCGCCGACAGACGCCACGAAGGATGAGTCGGGTGCGCCGAACGCGCGGCTCACGGCGGCGAACATATGGACAAGCGAGGAGTGCGGAGCCTGCACGGCGGGCGGGGCGAGGCAGAGGAAACGTGCCGGTGACTTGCAGTCGCGAGCATCGGGCAGGACGTGCCGTTTGAACCAAGACAGCAAAGAGGTTTCATACACGGCCAATGACTCCGCGCTGTGGAAGTGGCGGCTGGGGCGGTGCTCCGTGGTGCCGCTGGAGTGGAAGACGCCAGTGCGCTCGGAGGCCGTGAGGCTGGTGAGATCGAGTTCCTTGAACGCAGCAGCGGGCACGGCGGGGATGTGTCGCCAGTCGGTGAGTGAATCGGGAGTCACACGGCGCGCTTGGCAGAGGTGCCGGTAGGGCGCGACATGAGTGAACTGGAGTGTGAACAGTTCGTGGGCGAGGGCGGAGAAGTCCGCTTCAGCGAGGCCCGAACCCCCTTCGATAAACGTGAGCAATCGCCGCGAGGTCTCCGCGAAGGAGGACGGAGTCGTCATGAGCATTACTTCCCGTCCGTCTTCAGTATCAGTCCCATCGCGCGTTCGAGGCGGGCGCGGGCGACGGAGAGGGCGTGGAGTGCCTCGATCTGCGTGCTGCGGGCGATGGTGAGGGCGGTCTGGGCGTTGAGCACGTCGAGCTGGGTGCCGGTGCCGGCTTCGGTGCGGGCGTTGGCGAGGCGGAGGGCTTCCTCGGCTTGCTCCTGCACTTTCTTCTGCGATTCCAAGACTTCCCGCGCCTCGAGGAAGTGCGAGTGGGCGATGCGCACGTCCAGCTCGATGCGGCGCG
>CAMBZO010000289.1 GCA_945872195.1 Akkermansia muciniphila
TCCAGAACCGCCGCCCCCTCCGGACCACCACCCATTCCCCGCAGCCACCGGGTGGGCACGGGGTGGGCTGTGGGGTTGCTCGTGGTGATAGCCTTGGTCACGCTGTTTCTCTGCGAGCCGCACGGCCAGCCGTTCTATCCGCAATGCGGGCTCTACGTCGCGACCGGCCTAGCCTGCCCCGGCTGCGGGGGACTGCGGGCCGCACATCAGCTCTTGCATGGGAATGTATCGGCAGCTTTTGCACTCAATCCCCTTTTCATGGTGCTGATTCCAGCAGTCGGCTGGCTGCTCGTGAATCAAGCGGGGCGGAAAGTCTTCGGCCGCCCTTGGTCCCCGCCCTTCCAGCACCGGGCTTGGATCTGGCTGCTGGTGACGCTCGTGGTGGTTTTCTCCGTGACCCGCAACCTTCCGGTGCTGAAGCATCTCACCGGGACTAAGAATGACCGCGCTTTCCCAAACTGAAGGCTAACATCAGCGACAAATAGACTCCTCCCACACCGTCACGAAGGACGCCAACGGCATGCCCTTCTCCTGAGCCACGGGCGTGAAACAACCGGTTATTCAAAACTAAAACACTATGAAAATCCACATCGCCAGAGGCGGGCAGCAATACGGCCCTTACACGCTAGCGGAAGTGAACGCGCAACTGGCCAGCGGAGGGCTGAGCGCGAATGATCAGGCATGGCACGCAGGCGCGCCCGGCTGGATCATGCTGGCAGCCGTGGCCGGGGTGGTCGCACCCGCACCCCGCACCTCCCGTAGTATGCCGCCCCCGCAGTCCACTTCGGTCTCGCCCGTGGGTGCCCCGTCCGGATGGGTTGCCACCGTCATCCCTTACAAAAACTTGCCGGCCCTCATCGGCTACTACTGCGGGGTCTTTGGAATTGTCCTCCCCGGCCTTGGACCTGTTGCGTTGGTGCTGGGGGTCATCGGATTGCTCAAGGTCTCGCGCAATGCCCAATCGAAGGGCTCCGTGCATGCTTGGGTGGCGATCGTTCTGGGCTTGCTGGGCTTGCTGGTGACGGTCGCTTGGATTGCTTTACTTGCCCCATTGGTGCTCGAGCTCGGGCGCCGGCTTTTCTAATTTTCTTTTCGGAACCGCTCCGCCGGCGAAGATCATCACCATAATCAGGCAACAATTTCGTGGATCAGCTCACCGCCCACCGGGCCGCCGCACGCGCCGCCGAGGATTTCTCCCGAGCGCGGGCCGGCGAGCATTTTAACGAAGGTCCGCCACAGCCGCAGCTGCGAACGGGCTGACTCCAACTCCCGGACTTGGTTGGATACCTCTTCAGGGCTCATAATCAAGGAACTCGCGTTGCGTTTAAGCCCCCATTTCAGGAGTGTCAAACCCTGTGTCCAACAATTCCGCGTCTCGCGACAGCCTGGGCGTGGTCCTCCGGCGTGTTCAAATTCTGCAACTGGTCACGACCCGTGCCACGGAGCTTGAGCCGACTCGCGCGCAGACTCCTCGCGAGTGACTGAAGCGAGAAAACTCGTGCCGCAAGGGCGGCCTCCACCACTGGGAACGCAGCATCCCGGTCCAGTGCGAAGGGAAAGCCCGCTCCTTCGGCCGTCTCCACGAACACTCCCCTGCCCTTCCGCTGCGCCACGGCGCGGATCAGTTCCGGCGTCACGAACGGCATGTCGCATGAGAGAAATACAAGCCGCTCCGCCCGGCTGCGGCGCAACGCAGTCCACACTCCCCCCAGCGGCCCGCAGCGCGGCACGAGGTCGCGCCGGATGACGCGCACCGGCCAGCCAGTCGCGCGGGCCGCCGCGCGCACCCACGCCAGCAACGTGCGCCCGCGCAGCCGCAGCCGCGCCTTGTCTCGCCCCATGCGCGCGCTCAACCCGCCCGCGAGAATGAACACCTCCACGGGCTGCAACTGACCGCCGACCGCTGACCGCTGACCGCTCTTTCGCATCGCCTTCATTGTGCCTCCGATCTGCCGTCAGACCCGGGTTCCGCGCAATCTCTTTTCCTGAAAAAGGGTGATCTCGATCTGCCCACGGGTTTGCCGCGGCTCTAAACGCATGCCGCAGGATGACTGACTGCTGAACGCTTTCCTCCAGCCAACGAACCACCGCAGGCTGCCCAAGTCTTGAAGCTGTCCTGCGCTCGAACTAGCCGAACAATCCCATGACGGGTTTGCCCGAGGAGAACGGCGGACGGATGATGCCGGTGTTCTTGCCGAGGTCACTCAGAGGCACGCCCAACGCGTGGAGGATGGTGGCGTGGAGGTCTTGGGGCGTCACCGGATTGCTCTTCGGTGCGGCCCCGGTTTTGTCCGACTCGCCATAGACGGCCCCGCCGCGAATGCCGCAGCCGGCCACAATCGCGGAGAAGCATTGCGGCCAGTGCTGCCGACCGGGCGGCCCCTCCGTCAGGATGACCGGCGTGCGTCCGAACTCGCCCACGGCGACCACCATCGTGTCCTCCAGCATCCCGCGCTCTTTCAGATCGGTCAGGAGGGCGGAGAGAGATTCATCCAGACGTGGCAGGCAAAAGTTCATGCCGTAGGAGCCGTTGCTGAAGGCGTTGCCCATCCCCATGTTGCCGCCGTGCATGTCCCAACTGGAGGCGGGCGGTCCGCCCCCGGTCTCGCCGGGCGCCGGGCCGACCCAGCCGTTCACGGTCACGAAGCGCACGCCGGCCTCCACCATCCGCCGGGCGAGCAGCAGGTTCTGACCGAGCGGGTGCATGCCGTAACGCTCGCGGACGGCCAACGGCTCTTGCTTCAAGTCGAAAGCCGCGCGCCCTTCCGGCCGGGTCATCGCGTCGTAGGCCAGCTCGCGCAGTTCATGCCAGTCCTTGGCCTGCGGTTCTTCTGCGAGGCGGTTCGACTCCAAGGTGTCGAGCAGCTTGCGCCGTTCCTGCATCCGGGCGGGATCACCGGAATCATAAATCTCGGGCAGCTTGAACTTCGGCATCGCCGGATGATTGTCAGCGGAGCCGATGAACACCGGCGCGTAGCTCGATCCGAGATAACCGCCGGAGCCGAGGTTCGGAGCGCAGAAGACTGGCGCTCCCACGCACTTGATGAGCCACGCGTTGGTGATCAGGTTGCGCTCATTGGAAAGATGCTTGGCCACGACCGACCCGATGTAGGGCAGGTCGTCAGGGACACCTTCGCGGACCCGCTCGACCACCTGCCCGCACAGCAGGTTGTGCATGGCGTCGAAATGGTTGTTGATCGGGCGCGGATGCGTCATCGAGCGGATGAGGCAGAACTGATCGGTCACCTGGGAGAGCTTGGGGTGGAGTTCGCTCAACTGCATGCCGGGAACCTTCGAGCGGATGGGTTTGTAAGGCCCGCGAATCTCGGACGGCGCGTCGGGCTTCAAATCCCAAGTATCAATGTGGCTCGGGCCGCCGCACAGCAGCACGAAGATGCAGCACTTCTTCGAAGCCACGGCCTTGCCCGTGGCATCGAACTTGTCCTTGCCGACGACCAACCCGGGGACCGCAAGGTTGAGCAATCCGACGCCGCCGGCTTTGAGCGCCGTGCGCCGAGAAGTCTTGGGCAGGTTCATAGACATGGCTTGGTTGACGTGAAGTGAAAGGACTTGGCCGGGAGCCTACCTCCCAATCACCTCGACGCAACGAGAATACTCGGAGAAGAAAACTCTCCCCGCTTCGAGGCGGAGAGGGATGAGTCACTCAGGCTCAGGCCAGAATCTTCCGGCACGCGGCTTCCAGCTTCTTCAACTGCTTGGCGGACTTGGCCTCGATGTAGCAGCGGATGAGCGGTTCGGTGCCACTGGCGCGGAAGGCGACCCACTCGCGGTTGGGCAGCAGGAACTTGAAGCCGTCGGTGGTGATGAACTTTTCAACCGCGAGTCCGCCCACGTCCTTGAGGCCAGCTTTGAGCTTTCCGAGCAAGGCGTCCTTGGTCTCGGGGTTGATCTTGATGTTGATGCGCGTGGTGTGGAATTCGCCGGTCTGCTTCTCGATCGCGGCGAGAATCTGGCCGAGGGATTTCTTCTCGGTGGCGACGAGTTCGGCCATGAGCAGGCAGGCGAGGATGCCGTCCTTCTCGGGCACATGGCCTTTCACGCTCAGGCCGCCGCTCTCCTCGCCGCCGACGATGACGGGTTCGCTCTCCATGAG
>CAMBZO010000290.1 GCA_945872195.1 Akkermansia muciniphila
GGGTTGTGCTTCCGCGAGAGGCCTTCGTTGCGGAAGTTGCGGCCAATCTCAAAGACCTTGTCCACGCCGCCCACGAGCAGGCGCTTGAGGTAAAGCTCGAGGGCGATGCGGAGGTAGAAGTTGCAGCCGAGGGACTCGTGCTTGGTGATGAAGGGCCGCGCCGCTGCGCCGCCGGGGATGGCCTGCATCATGGGCGTCTCGACCTCCACGTAGCCGCGCGTGTGGAGGAAGTTGCGAAGCTCCCGGATGACTTGGCTGCGCAGGAGCATGACGCGCTTCACGTCGTCGTTGGCCATGAGGTCGAGGTAGCGCTGGCGGTAGCGGGTCTCGGTGTCGGCCAAGCCGTCCCACTTGTCCGGCGGCGGGCGCAGGGCTTTGGCGAGGATGGTGAAGGACTCGGCCTTCACGGAGATTTCGCCGGTGCGCGTGGTGAAGAGGGTGCCCTTGATGCCCACGAAGTCGCCGAGGTCGAGGTGGCTGAAGATGCCGAACTGCTCGTCGCCGAGGACGTTCTTCTGCGCGTAGGCCTGGATGCGTCCGCTCTGGTCCTTCACGTCGATGAACATGGACTTGCCCATGTCGCGGTGCGCGGTGATGCGGCCGGCGACGGCGACGGCGCGGCCCTCGGTGTAGTTCGAGCGCGCGGCGGTGCAGGTCTCGCTGGGGGTGAACTTGTTTTGAAACGGGTCGATGCCTTTGGCGCGCAGGGAGGCGAGCTTGGCCTTGCGTTGTTCGATGAGCGAATTCGTGTCGTCCATAATGGGGCCGGCAGCGGACTGACGGGGTGGGGATGAAACACGGAGACGGCGCGAGCTGCACGCGGAAAGTTGGGCGGGGCGGAGTAAGGGCAGGATTAAGATTAGGATTCGGATTAAGCGGGGGCGCTGCTGAATACCCCTCTTTCAACGCCAGTCCGCTTCCCCATGTTCGTTGGTCCTTCGTCAGTCAACCACCACGCGGCTTATGTCGCGGCGGTATTTTTGGGCTTGGTATTTTCAGGGTCCGCCGCTGCGCCGGACTTCAAGGGCACCGCCGTCGCCTTCATGAAAAAGCACTGTTACGAGTGCCACGGCGAGAAGAGCAAGAAGGCCGAACTCGACCTCACGAAGTTCAAGGACGACGCCAACATCCTCAAGGAACACAAACACTGGAAGAGCGTGCTTCATCAGGTGAACACCGGCGAGATGCCGCCCAAGAAGAAACCCCAACCCACCGCGCAGGAACTTGCCGCCTTCAACGCCGCCATCGAGAACGCCTTCGCCAGCGCCGAGAAGAGAACCAAGCCCGACCCCGGCCGCGTCACCCTCCGCCGCCTCAACCGCACCGAGTATCGCAACACCGTGCGCGACTTGCTCATGGTGGACTTTGACCCCACGGAGAGTTTTCCCGCCGACGACATCGGCCACGGCTTCGACAACATCGGCGACGTGCTCACCCTCTCCCCCTTGCACCTGGAGCGCTACCTTGAGGCCGCCGAGACCATCGCGGCGCGCGTCCTCCAGCCCACCCCGCCCAAGCCCGGCGTGCGCTACCTCGCCGGCCGCTACCTCCAGCCCAACAACGACAAGACGCCACAGGACCGCTTCCGCGTGATGGACCCCAAGGGCACCAACGCCACCCTCACCGGCCCCTTCGCCGCTTCGGGCGACTACCTCAAACTCACTCCCAACGCCGAACTCATCCTCCGCGCCACGCTCTACGCCGAGCCGCGCGGCCCCTCGCCCGTGAAGGTCGTGCTCTTCCTGCAAGGCTCCGGTCTGCCGGAGAAATCTTCGGACGCTGACCTCGCACCGCTCATGGGCCTGGGCCTGTCCACCATGAAGCCGCTGAAGATTCTCAAGACCTACGAAATCACCGCGCGCGCCGGCAAACCAGAGAACATCGAGTTCCGCCTCGACCGCGTCCCCGGCGTCAACCGCGCCGGCGTCGCCATCGTGCGGCCGCCCGAAGGCGAGGAGCCGCCCCGCCTCTTCATCGAAAACATCTGGAGCGAAGGCCCGCTGGACACCCGCACGCCCTTCCAGACCGCCCTGCTCGCGGGCCTCGAGGGCAAGCCCGACGCCGAGCGCACGCGCCTCGTCCTCCCGCGCCTCCTGAACCGCGGCTACCGTCGCCCGCCCACGCCGCGCGAGCTCGAGACCATGACCCGCGTCGTCACCGACACCGTCGCGGCCGGCCAGAAATGGGAAGCCGGCATCCAGCGCTGCATCGTCGCGTTGCTCTGCTCGCCCAAGTTCCTCTTCCGCGTCGAGCAAGACCCGCTGCCCCGCTACCCCGGCGCGCACGCGCTCGACGACTTTCAACTCGCCTCGCGCCTCAGCTACTTCCTCTGGAGCACCATGCCCGATGACGAGCTACTCAACCTCGCCGCCAAGAGCCAGCTCACGCCCGCGCTCGACCGCCAGGTCCGCCGGATGTTGAAAGACCCCAAGGCCGAGTCGCTCACCAAGAACTTCGCCATGCAGTGGCTCCAGCTCCAGCGCCTGCAAACCTTCACGCCGGACGCGAAACTGTTCCCCAACTTCAACGACACCCTCCGCAGCGCCATGCAGCGGGAGACCGAGCTGTTCTTCGGCGAGATCATCCGCGAGGACCGCAGCGTGCTTGACCTCATTGATGCGGACTTCACCTACCTCAACGAGCCGCTCGCCAAGCACTACGGCATCGCCGACACCGCCGGCAACGTGCTCTCCCAGAAGAAAACCGAGACCGGCGGCCAGGCCATCCCGCGCAACGAGTTCGTCCGCGTCGCCCTGCCCGGCAAAGAACGCGGCGGCCTGCTCACCCACGCCAGCATTCTCACCGTCACCTCGAACCCCACACGCACCTCGCCCGTGAAGCGCGGCAAGTGGGTGCTGGAACAAATCCTCGGCACGCCGCCGCCGCCGCCGCCGCCCGACGTGCCGGAGCTGGATGGCCAAAAGACGCTCACCGGCACACTCCGCCAGCGCATGGAACAACACCGCGAAAACCCAAGCTGCGCCAGCTGCCACAAGCAGATGGACGCCCTCGGCTTCGCCTTCGAGAACTTCGACGCCATCGGACGCTTCCGTGCGAAGACCGACGAGGGGGCCATTGACCCCTCTGGCACGCTGCCCGACGGCAAGGCATTTCAGGGGCCAGCGGAGTTGAAGACCATCCTCAAGGAGAAACAGGAGCTTATCGTCCGCAATCTCGCTGAGAAGCTGCTCACTTACGGCGTTGGTCGTGGGCTGGAGTTTTACGATAACCGCGCGCTCAACCAAATCTGCTCCCAGACGGCAAAAGCGGATTACAAGTTTTCCGCCCTCATCACCGCCATCGTGAAGAGCGACCCCTTCCGCCTCCGCCGTGGCACCGAGTTGGTGAAGCTGCAAGAAGCTGCGGAGTGAACATCAGCCCGCGCCGCCGCCCTTGATAGCCTTTGGGTCGCCCTTGAGCAGGGCCACGCCGTAGTCGCGGTTCATGCGGGCAATGAAGTCGAGGGAGATTTCCTTCGGGCAAACCGCTTCGCACGAACCGGTCACGGTGCAGGCTCCGAAGCCTTCTTCGTCCATTTGGTCCACCATCGCCTTGGCGCGCTTGTAGCGCTCGGGTTGGCCCTGCGGCATGAGGCCGAGGTGCGAAATCTTGGCGGCGACGAAAAGCATCGCGCTGGCATTCTTGCACGCCGCCACGCACGCGCCGCAGCCGATGCACTGCGCGGCGTCCATCGCGAGGTCGGCGTCGGGCTTCGGCACGGGGATGGAGTTCGCATCCGGCGCGGCGCCGGTGCGCACGGAAATGAAGCCGCCGGCCTGCTGGATACGGTCGAAGCTCTTGCGGTCGCAGACGAGGTCTTTGATGAGCGGAAACGCCTTCGCGCGGAAAGGCTCGACGACGATCTCGTCGCCGTCCTTGAAGCTGCGCATGTAGGTCTGGCAGGTCGCGATGCCCTTGTGCGGGCCGTGCGGCTTGCCATCAATCACCAGCGAGCAGGTGCCGCAGATGCCCTCGCGACAGTCGTGGTCGAAGGCAATCGGCTCCTCGCCGCGACCGGCGATTTCCTCGTTCACCACGTCGAGCATCTCGAGGAACGACATGTTCCCGTTGAGCGCGGGGGAGGTGTAGGTCTTGAA
>CAMBZO010000291.1 GCA_945872195.1 Akkermansia muciniphila
GAGCGCTTCGACATCGCCCTCGTCGCCTCACTCCACCCCGGCACACGCTCGATGCGCGCGGTCTTCGCTGAGTTTCAAGCACGGGAAAACCGCCCTCCCGCAACGGTCGCGGTGTGGGTCGGACCGGAAGGAGACTTCACCGTGCAGGAAATCGCGGCGCTCGTGAGTAGTGGCGTGCAAGCCATCACCCTCGGCCCCCTCGTGCTGCGCTGCGACACGGCGGCGGTGGCGGTGTTGGCACGGGTGCTGGGGGAATCGGACGCGGGAGAAAGTGGGAAAGTGGGCGGGTGAGAAAGTGAGAGTGCGCGCGGTCGCACGTCACCCCTTTTCACTTTCTCACCCGCACGCCTGCCCTCTACTCATCTCCGCTGCCACCGCCACCGCGACGCTCCCACGAACGACGCCCCCGCTCCGGCACCGAGGTGTCCACCTTCGCATAATAGGTTTCCTCCCCGAACTGGTCGTCCACGGCTTGCTGGAGCGCGGTGCTGGGGTTCACGAGGTAGCGCTCGTGCGCCTCGATGAAGAGCGGCGCGTGGCCGGTGTGCTTGATGCACAGGAAGAGCGGGCAGCGACCGGGGTGCGCCTGCGCGATTTTCTGCGCGGCATCAAGTCGCTCGGCCGTGAGCTTCTCATATTCGAGGCGGAAGTGGACTTGCTTCGTGAACTTCCTCGGCGCTTCCTCCAGCGGCATGATTTCGATGGGGAAGAGCTTGGGTTTGTCCTCCTCGTTGTTCACTTCGCCGATGACGAGCAGCGCCTTGGCAGCCACGAGCAGCTCGCGATACTTGTCGTAGTTGTCGTTCATCAGGAGCATCGAGAAAGTGCCCTCCAAATCCTCCAGCGTGACCATCGCGTAAGGCTTGCCGGACTTCTTGCTCATGCCCTGCTGCACCGCGCCGACCATGCCGCCGATGCGCGTCATGGTGCGCGGCGCGAGCGTCTTGGCGGTGGTGGAGTTGTGAAGGCAGAACTTTTCGAGCAAGGGCGCGAGCGGCGTGAGCGGGTGGCCGGTGACGTAGAAGCCCAGCAGCTCTTTCTCGTGCGCGAGCAGTTCGTGCTGCGCCCACTCGGCGAGCTGGGCGGGCTTCTCGACCTTCGCAGCGGCGGGCTCCTCCATCATGCCGAAGAGCGAGACTTGGCCGCGCACGCGGTCGGCGGCGGCGCTGGCGGCGCGGGCCATGATGCGCTCGAGCGCGGCGAACATCGAGGCGCGCGTCTCGCCGAAGCTGTCGCACGCGCCGCACTTGATGAGGGCTTCGAGGGTCTTGCGGGTGACGGTGCGCGAGTCCACACGCTCGCAGAAGTCAGTGAGGCTGGTGAACTTCCCGCCCTGGTCGCGCGCCTCGATGATGCCTTGCACGGCGGCCTCGCCGACGCCTTTTATGGCCGCCAAACCGAAGCGGATGGCCTGCTTGGGCGGTTCCGAGTTTTGAGTTTTGAGTTTTGAGTTGGCCGGGAAGAAGAACGCCTGCCCGTCGTTCACGTCGGGCGGCATCACTTCCACGCCGAGGGCCTTCGCTTCATCGAGGACTATCTTGAGCTTCTCCGTCGTGCCCATGTCGTTCGTCAGCATCGCGCTGAGGAACTCGACGGGGTAGTTGCCCTTCAGATACGCGGTCTGATACGCGACGATGGCGTAGGCGGCGGCGTGCGACTTGTTGAAGCCATAGCCGGCGAACTTCTCCAGCAAGTCGAACACTTGGTTCGCCTTCGCCTCGGGGATTTGGTTGTGCTTCTTCGCACCCTTCACAAAATGCTGGCGGTGCTGGGCCATCTCTGCGGCATTCTTCTTGCCCATCGCCCGCCGCAGCAGGTCCGCGCCGCCCAGCGTGTAGCCGGCGAGGATTTGCACGGCCTGCATCACTTGCTCCTGATAGATGAGCACGCCGTAAGTCTCTTTGGAAATGCCCTCCAACAGCGGGTGCTCATAGACTATCGCGACCTCGCCATGGCGGCGCTTGATGAAGTCAGGAATCAAGTCCATCGGCCCGGGGCGGTAGAGCGCCACGAGCGCGGTGATGTGTTCGACGGAACTGATTTGGAACTTCCGGCACAGGTCGCGCATCCCGCCGGACTCCAACTGGAAGATGCCGACGGTGTTGCCCTTGTTGAGCAGGTCGTAGGCTTTCGCATCGTCGAGCAGCAGGTCATCCACGGCGATGGTGATGCCCTTTGTCTGCTTCACCATGTCGCAGACGTTGCGGATGACGGTGAGCGTCTTCAGCCCGAGGAAGTCCAGCTTCAGCAATCCGAGGTCGCCGACCGGCCCCATCGGGTATTGCGTGACGATGGTGCCGTCCTCGTCCTGCTTGAGCGGCAGGAGGTTCACGAGCGGTTGGTCGCCGATGACGACACCGGCGGCGTGGACGCTGGAGTTGCGCGCGAGGTCTTCGAGCACGAAGGCGTTGTCCAGCAGCTCGCGCGTGACCTCCTCGGTGTCGTAAGCCGTCTTCAGTTCCGCCGACTGCTTGAGCGCCTTGGCCAAATCTATCTTCAGCTCCGGCGGCACCATCTTCGCCAAGCGGTCGCACTCGCCGTAGCTCAAGCCCATCACGCGGCCCACGTCGCGGATGACGGACTTCGCGCCCATCGTGCCGAAGGTGATGATTTGCGCGACGGACTCCCGGCCATACTTGTGCCGCACATACTCGATGACATCCGCGCGACGGTCGTCGGCGAAATCGATGTCGATGTCGGGCGGGCTGACGCGCTCGGGGTTCAGGAAGCGCTCGAAGAGGAGGTTGTAACGGATCGGGTCAACGTTCGCGATGTCCAGCAGGTAGGTGACAATCGAGCCGGCGGCGCTACCGCGCGCCACGCACGCCACGCCCATTTCACGGCCCTTCGCGACGAAGTCCGCCGTGATGAGAAAGTAGGAGATGAACCCGGTCTTCTCGATGACCGTGAGCTCGAGTTGGAGGCGGTCGATGATGACTTTGATGGCAGCGGTGACTTCGGGGTCGGCGAAGGCCGGGAGGGAATGGGGTTTGGGGTCTGGCGTCTGGGGCGTTGGTTTGCGGCACTCGGTTGGCAGTTGGAGCGCGCTGTTGTCGTCTTCTTCGCGGTCGTCCTCGTCGTCGGACGGAACACTGGATACTGAAGACTGAACACTTTCCCCCTCCCCCGCTCGGTCCCTCACGGCAGCGGCGACTTCGGAATGCGCGTCGAGGTGGTCGTCGGTCACTCGGGACCAACCGTCCGTGTCGAGGATGGGCACTTCCGCGTCGCCGTCGTCGTGCTTGGCTCCCGCGCCCGGCTGAACACTGGCGGCTGCCGGCTGATTGCAGGCGAGCGTCGGCAGCTTCCGCACGTCGCGGATGCCCTCGACCACGAACTCCTTCCCCACCGCCTTCACGTCCAGCGTGTAGCGACGGCCCAAGCCCTCGGCCAGCAGCTTCCGCAGGTAGCCTTCGCGCGTGTAAGTCTCCGGCGGGTGGAAGACCGGGTAGTGCATGTCCTTCACGTCCTTCGGAAACTTGAGCTCCACGTTGCACTTCTCCGCGACCTCGAGCGTGTTCGTCACCGCCTCGGGCGTGTCGGCGAAGAGCGCCTTCATCTCCTCCGCGCTGCGCAGGTAGAACTGCCCCGGCACGTAACGCGGCTTCGAGTCGCTCACCGCAATTTGCCGCCCGATGCACACGAGGCAATCGTGCGCGGCGGAGTGCCCCTTCTCGACGTAGTGAACGTCGTTGGTCGCGACCAGCTTGAGGCCGAACTCCTTGGCCCACGGGATGAGGTGGCGGTTCACCTTCGCCTGCTCGGGGATGCCGTGGTTTTGGAGTTCGAGGTAAAAGTTCTCCGCGCCGAACGTCTGCTTGAACCAATCCACGGACGCGCGCGCCTTGTCCACCTGGTCGTGGATGAGGTGCTGGCAAATTTCGCTCGCGAGACAGCCGGACAGTGCGATGAGGCCCTCGTGGTGCTGGGTGAGGAGTTCCTTATCCACGCGCGGCTTGTAGTAAAAGCCTTCGAGATGCGCCTTGGTGACGAGCTGGACGAGATTTTGGTAGCCGGCCTCGTCCTTGGCGAGCAGGAGGAGATGCTGATAAACCTCCTTGCCCCCGCCGGAGCCGGCCTTCTTCTCGCGCCG
>CAMBZO010000292.1 GCA_945872195.1 Akkermansia muciniphila
CGCGTGGAGACCGAGCGCGTCACGCGCCGCGAGTCCGATTGGACCGAGGTGGACACGACCTTCAGCAGCGGCGACCGCACGAAGGCGAGCATCAACATCCTGCATGTGGCGAAGGGCGACGGTTACTGGGATGACGTGAAGCTCGTCGAGTTGCTCCCGCTCGAAGACCCGAACCAGCCGGTCATCGCCGACGCCAAGCGCGGCGCGGAGATTTTCTTCAAGCACGCCGCCGCCTGCATCCTCTGCCATACGGCGAAAGGCCAGGGCAGCACCGTCGGCCCGGCGCTGGACGGCATCGCCACCCGCAAGGACGCCGCCTACATCAAGCAAAGCCTGCTGGAGCCGAACGCGGTGCTGGCGCAGGGCTTCGAGACACTGAAGATTTCCCCGATGCCGCCGATGGGCGACATCTTCAGCCCACAGGAAATCGCCGACATCATCGCCTACGTCGCGACGCTGAAGTAGTAAACGGCAAGATGCGGTCCACCACGCCAGGCCTGGGCGCCTGCCCCCATGCACTTTCTGCTTTTCACTGCCGACGGCTTGGCCTTTAGTCCCGCCCTGATTTGAACTGGAATTGAACTCATGAAAATCGTCCTCGCATACTCTGGCGGCCTCGACACCTCGGTGCTGCTCTCTTGGATTAAAGACACCTACGGCAACGCCGAGATGATTTGCTTCTGCGCCAATATCGGCCAGGAAGACGAACTCAAGGGCCTCAACGCCAAAGCCAAGAAAACCGGGGCTTCGAAAATCTACATCGACGACCTGCAAGCGGAGTTTGCCTCCGACTTCATCTACCCAATGCTCCGCGCCGGCGCGATTTACGAGGGGCAATACTTCCTCGGCACCAGCATCGCCCGCCCGCTCATCGCCAAGCGGATGGTCGAGATTGCCAAGGCCGAGCAGGCTGACGCCATCGCCCACGGCGCGACCGGCAAGGGCAACGACCAAGTGCGCTTCGAGTTGACCGCCGCCGCGCTCGCGCCCGAGTTGCAGATCATCGCCCCGTGGCGCGACGAGCGGTATCGCAAGGACTTCCCCGGTCGGCAGGCGATGATTGATTACTGCGCCGCGAAGGGCATTCCCGTGCAGGCCAGCGCGAAGAAGCCCTACTCGATGGATCGCAACCTCCTGCACATTTCCTACGAGGCCGGCATCCTGGAAGACCCGTGGTATGACAGCTTCGACCCGAAGAAGAACCGCGAGTATTTCACCACGCTCTCCGTGCTGCCCGAGGACGCGCCGGACAAATCGGAGTATGTCGAACTCGACTTCGTGAAGGGCGATTGCACGGCCGTGAACGGCAAGAAGCTGACGCCGCTGCAAGTCATGAAGACGCTGAACAAGCTCGGCGGCAAACACGGCGTGGGCCGTGTGGACATGGTCGAGAACCGCTCCGTGGGCATGAAGAGCCGCGGTGTTTACGAGACCCCCGGCGGCAGCATCCTGCACTACGCGCACCGCCAGATGGAGAGCCTCACGATGGACCGCGAGGTCATGCACCAGCGCGACGCGTTGGTCCCGAAGTATGCCGAACTGGTCTACAACGGCTTCTGGTATGCGCCCGAGCGGCTTGCCCTCCAAGCCTACGTCGAGGAGAGCCAGAAGAACGTGACCGGCACCGTGCGCGTGAAGCTTTACAAAGGCGGCCTCTACGTCGCCGGTCGCAAGAGCCAGTTCTCCATGTATAACCCGCACATCGCGACGATGGAGGCCGATCCGACCAAGGCCTACAATCAGGATGACGCCACCGGCTTCATCCGTCTCAACGGCCTGCGCCTGCGCGTGAACTCGACGGTGAACGGGGCGCACAATCTGGCGAAGCGCTCCTGAGCGATTCAGTATCTCCACCGCCGCGCCACTTTGCTGGCGCGGCGTTTTGTTTTCCGCCACCGTTCGCCGCATGAAGTTGTCGTGTCTCTGGCTGGCGCTGGGCTTGGCGCTCGTGGCCCACGCCACCGAACCCTGCCGCATCGAAGTGGTTGAATTGGGCAGCGGGTGGCCGGTGCCGCTGGTGGAGTTGCGCACGACGCATCAGGTGCGGTTCGTGTCGGACAACGCGGGGCGCATCGCCTTCGACCTGCCGGAGCTGATGGGGCGAGAGACGTGGTTCGAGGTGCTTGGGCATGGCTACGAGGTGAAGGCGGATGGCTTCGGCCAGCGCGGCGTGCGGCTCACGCCGGAGCCGGGCAAGACGCTGCGCGTCGAGGTGCGGCGGACGAGCATCGCGCAACGCATTGGGCGGCTGACGGGGGCGGGGTTGTTCGCGGAGAGCCAGAAGCTCGGGCTGGAGGGCGACTGGCGGGAGCCGGGCTTGGTCGGACAGGACAGCGTGCAGAATGCGGTGCATCGCGGTCGCCTCTTTTGGTTCTGGGGTGACACGACGCTCGCGCGCTACCCACTCGGCATCTTCGATGGCACGGGCGCGACGACGGCGGTGCAGCCTTCGGCACTTCAGCCGCCGCTGCGTTTGCCGCTCGCTTACTTCACCAACTCGACGGGCGCACCTCGCGGCATCGCGCCGATGCCGGGCAGCGGGCCGACTTGGGTGACGGGTGTGGCGAGCGTGCCGGACCAGTCAGGCGCTCCGCGCCTCGTGTGCGCCTACATGAAAATCAAACCGCCACTCGAAGCCTACGAGTGGAGCCTCGCGACGTGGAACGAGGAGAAGAACATCTTCGAGAAGCTGAAGACCGTGTGGACGAAGTCCGCCGCCGCGCCGAAAGCTCCGCCCATTCCCGAAGGCCATCCGGTGTTGTGGAACGACGCAGCGGGGAAGGCGTGGCTGCTCTTCGGCAATCCCTTTCCCACGCTGCGCTGCCCGGGGACGTTCGAGGCGTGGCAGGACGCGCGGACTTGGGAAGTGCTCAAGCCACAGGCGAGCCTGACGGGCGCGGGTGGCGAGACGGTAAAGCCGCACACCGGTTCCATCGCGTGGCATCCGTGGCGCAAGCGCTGGGTGACGGTCTTCATGCAGTCGTTCGGCAAGCCGTCCGTCTTCGGCGAGCTGTGGTATGCGGAGGCCGACGCGCCGACCGGCCCGTGGGGGACGGCGGTGAAGGTGTTGAGCCACGACAACTACACGTTCTACAACCCGCGCCTGCACCTCGAGTTCACGCCGGAAGGCTCGCCGCACCTGTTCTTCGAGGGCACTTACACGGTGCAGTTCGCGAACAAGCCAGCACCCACGGCGCGCTACGACTACAACCAAATCCTCTACCGGCTGGACTTGAACGACGCTGCGCTGAAGTCGGCACAAGGCCGTTGATCGTGGCGCGGTCTCCCCGCACACTCGCCGCATGAGTCAGCCCAACATCTGCCAGCGTTCCCCCCTCGTGCAAAAAGTCGAGCCCGGCACCTACTGGTGGTGCGCCTGCGGCCTTTCGAAGACGCAGCCTTTCTGTGACGGCTCGCACAAGGGCACGGAGTTCAGTCCGAGCAAAGTGGAAATCACGGAGGCGAAGCAAGTCGCGTGGTGCATGTGCAAGCACTCGCAAAACGGCGCGCACTGCGACGGCAGCCACAAGGGAGTGTGAGTCCCAACAAGTCCGCCTCTTCACCTCGGCGGCTACGGAGTTCACGGAATCCGTGATTCCAGCAGCGACCCGTCTGGCCCCGACTTCACCACGCAGAAATCCGCTGGCTGGCCGACGGCGATTTCGTTTCGCAGGCCCATCAGTTCCGCCGGGCACGTGGAGAAGTGCGGCCAGACTTCGCGCCATGACTTGCCCAGCATTTGCGCTGCGCGAGTGATGCCGTCGATTGGTTTGAGCGCGGAGCCGGCGAAGTTGGGCTTGCCGGGCTGTCGGACGATCTGGTCCGCGCCCACTTCGAGTTCAATCGCACCGATGGTGTAGCGGCCCGGCGGTGCGCCGGCGGCGGACATCGCATCAGTCGTGTAGTAGATGCGTTCCGCAGGCAGCGCGCGGTGGACATGCCGAAAGAGGAGCGGCGAGACGTGGTGCGTGTCCGGGATGAGGCTGGGCGTGAGGCCGGGAGTGTCGAAGACGCGCCAGAGGATGTTGTCGTGCCGGTCGAGCTGCTGCGGGATGCCGTT
>CAMBZO010000293.1 GCA_945872195.1 Akkermansia muciniphila
CTTCCCCCGCATGTATCCGTTCGGGACAAGCGCGAGATCAACGAGTTTAAGCGCCTCAAGCAGGAGGACGAGGACGAGATGCAGGCCGTGCTGCAGGAGTCGGCATCTCCGAGCTCCTGAAAAAGTCGTCAAGACCAGGTCGCAGTCAGCTTCCGCGCTAAGCCCTTCCACCGGCGGGGTTGTGGGCCGCGATGCACGACGGGCACTTTGTTCGATGGGGCGTTTGCCACAGCAGAGCTGGAACCGCCAAGGTCAGCGACTGAGCCACCGAGGCGTGGATTCGAAGCATAAGCAGGCCACGGGGAACTCGATGCATAATGTGGCCAGAGCGGCCAACTTATGGCTGAAGTCACAGGGTGCTTGGAAACAAGCGGGGAGGTGGGGTGGCCGACGGGATTCGAACCCGCAACAACAGGCTCCACAAGCCTGGACTCTACCATTGAGCTACGACCACCAGTCGCACGCGGCTGAATCTAGGAAAATGGCGTGCGCGGGTCAAGTGCCCCCTCAAGTGCGCCCTCACATGGGGCACATCCGCGCCTTCCGTGGAAGGCAGGCGCACGCCCGGCACGCCCGGCACGAGACTCCTACGCCCCCAGGAAATCAAACACCGCGAGCCGTCCGCCATCCTCCAGCGAGAGCAGCACGCGCAGGCCGGGCGTGAGCTCGACGTGGTGGCCGTGGCGGAGGTAGTCGGGGTTGTCCACGAGGAGCATGTCCGCGTTGCTCTGATTCACGAGATACCACTTGTCTTGATGGAACGTGAAGTAGCCCACCGGGTCTCGCTTGGCGTCGAGCGGCGAGACGTTGGAGCGCGCGTGCCAGGGGTAGAGGTATTGGCCGTTCCAGACGGTGAGGGAATGCTCGTCGTCCTTGAAGTCCAGCGTGTCGCTGCCGGGGCGTTTGATGTGGCGGAGGAACGTCGCCACGGGCACCGGCGCGGCGAGCTTGCGCTTGCTGAACGGGCACACGAGCGGCAACCCCTGCGCGACGATGAACCAGTTCTTCCCGTCGGGACTCGGATGAATCAGGTCGAGCGTCTTCTGCAACGCCTTCTCCCACTCACTCGCACTCGCGCGCAGGTGCGGCGCGTGCAGGCCCACGACGAAGGTCTTGATGAAGAGCTTCTCCAGATACGGCCCGAGGCGTTGCACGGGAATCTCCGGCGTCGGCTTGAGGCGGTTACTCGCATCATTCGGGTGCTCCACGTAAAGCGCCTGCGCGCCCATGCTCAACAGGTCGTCCTCCTCCGGCGACCGCGTGCTGCGCACCTTCGGTCCCATCAACGGATGCCGCAGCAGCAGGCTCTCGTAGATCAGCACCGCCAGCGCGTGCAGGTCCGTCTCGATGCTCGGCTGCTTTCGGCCCGCGATGACTTCCGGCGCGATGTAACCCGCCGTGCCCATCACCGTCGGCGGCGCGAGGCCGGGCACCACGAGCGAGTCGCAATCAATCACGCTCGCATCCCCGTGCTTCGGGTCTATCAGCACGTTGTTGTGGGACAAGTCCGAGTGCGCGAGGCCGGCAAAGTGCAGGCGTCGCACGGAGCTGGCCATCACGGAACAGCATTGGAGATACGTGAGCAACGTGCCGCGCTCTTCCTCGGGCACGAGCTTGCGCGACTTCACGCCGGTGAACCACCGGCCCTTCTTCTCGCGCGTGTTGCCGGTGCGGTCCTTGAAGAAAAAGTTGCTGCGATACGCCGGGGCGACGACGCCAAGGACCGGGCGAAAGATGTTATGCCGCTTGATGAAGTCGGCGGGGAGCGAGAGGTCGTTGTCAATGATGCCGACGGGCCAGCAGAAGTGTTTGCGCCAGTAATCCGCCTGCGCGCCGCCGATGGTGGGGTTGTAGGGGCCGAGGATTTTCTCTAGGCGACGGCGGCGCTCGCCCGGGTCATTGACGTGCCCGTAGAAGAAGGCGACGACGTGCTTTTTATCCTTGGTGAAGAAGACGATTTTCTCGCCGCCGGATGCGAGCGGCTCGCTGTCGAACTCCACGGTGCTGCCATCCGTGAGCTTGGCGCGGAGGAACTTTTGCTGCGGCGCGCTGGGGAGCGGAGGTGGCGACGGTGACACCGACTTGGGTTTGGAAAGTAAGGCCACGATGTTGAACCACTAACTGGCACTGACCGGCACTAATGGGGAGGGTTTGCCCGCGTGAATCCCCTCTCCCCCGATGAGGCAGAGGGAGAAGAGCGCGCGTCGGCGATCGAACGGGCGCAGCGGACGAACGCGCTCCTTCACGCCGACTTCCATCCGCGGGCAAACTCTTTGTCTTTGTTCCCTCTTCATTAGTGCAGGTTAGTGGTTCACCAGCTCACATTCACCGGCTGCCGATGCAACACCGCCACCGTCCGGTCATCGTTCTCGCCGCGCTTCTCGAACTCCAGCCATTGCGCCAGTCCCCACGCGGCGGACTCTTGCAGGAGGGGCGCGGCCTGCGGCAGTTGCGCTTTGAAATCCTTCAGCGGCTGGTCCACTCCTTTATAGAACTGGCGGAAGATGCCGGCGGCCTGTTTCTCCAACGGATAGAACGGGTCTTCGATCCCATCGCTGCACAGGAGGACGCATTCGAGCGCGGCGACATCGCTGATGACATCCACGGCCTTGGCCTTCACGCGCGCGCAGTCGTCAGGGACGAAGCAACTGACCTCACCGCTGTGCGTGCCGCTGTCGCTCGCGCCGAGGCGGGCGGTGGACTGGTCTTTGCGGAGCAGGCAAATCGCGCCGTCGCCAATCTGGTTCGTGAGGAGCAGCTCATGTTGCTCGCCGCGATAGTGCAGCGCGGTCAGGAGCGTGCAGCGGAAGTCCTTGGTCGCACAGCCGGACCGCTTGGCGAGGTCGAGGAGCACATCGGTGGCGCTGAGGACAGCCTCGGTGACTTTACTGGAGAGATGTTCTTTCAACTTCGTCGCGTCGGCAGCCACAGCGGAGTCCACCTTCTCGGTGGCCGCGAGGAGGAACTCCACGACCCGCAGCGCGGCGACGTGGCTGCCGATGCGGCTATGCTGGCAACTGCCCGCGCCGTCGGAGACGCACAGCACGGTGGCGCGGTCATGGGCATCGAAGGCGAGGGAATCCTCGCGGTGCGTGCCGCCATTCGCGTGCATGCGTCCGCGCCGCGATGCGCCCGCCGCGCGCCAACCGGGGAGCACGCGCTCGAAGGCCACCGCATCTGCCGCGGCGACCTTCCGCAGCTCCGGCGCGTGGGCGGCGATGACGGGCGGGCACCAAGGCTCCGTAGCCGGGAGGTTTTTCCAAGTGGCGGGTTTGGGGAGGTCGGCCGGGGCCGGGGACGGCTTGCTTTTAGGCGCTGTTGAAGTCGCGGGGTCGGGGGTCGACACGTTGGCAGCCAAGCGCGCTCCCTCGCCCTCTCCCGCTGGGAGAGGGAGGGCGTTCGTCGCCGCTGGAGCGGAGGCAGCCTTCACCTTTTCGGGCGGAGCGCAGACCACCGCGCTCGCCGCGACGGTCACGGCGATGGTCGGGGGCTGGAGTTTTATGTCGTCGCGCGGGATATGGACGGGGGCGGCAGGGGCGGCGACGGGCGGCGGGAGCTTGGCGGGGCGGTCGGGAGCGGCGGAGGCAGCCGTAGATGACTTCCCAGCGGTCTCAGACGCCTTCCCAGAAGCCGCAGGAACCTTGGCGACCTCAGCAGACGGTAAATCTGAAGTCGCAGACGTTGAGCTTGCCAACGCAGAGGGCTTGTCGGTCGCTGCGGTCGGCTGGCTGGCAACTCCCGGGGCCTTGGGAGCGGTATCTTTGCCGTCGCCTCGGATGGCTTGTCCCAAGTTGCGGATGAACTTAAACATAGGAGAAGGCGCAAGCCATCCGTTGGGAGCAGCCTCACGTCAGCGCCGACCGCTCACACATGAATCACAATCTGCGGCGGGGGCGGGGGGGGCGGTGGCATCCCGGGCACGGTGGGCATCGCGTCGGGGGCGGGGGCGGGGGCGCCGATTTTCTGGCTGGTCTGCTTGATGGAGGCGCTGACCCACTTGAAGAACTGCTTGAAGGCGTCGGGGGTCATTTCCTTCATCACCAAGACGGTGT
>CAMBZO010000294.1 GCA_945872195.1 Akkermansia muciniphila
CACGGCCCGCTGAAGACCGACAAGACCATGATCACCGGCGTCGTGGGGAAGGACTTGAATCTGGAGCAGGGGCAAGCCGCCGCGCGGCAGGTCGGCCTCGCCATCCTCGCCACCGTGCGCAACGAGCTGGGCAGCCTCGACCGCGTGAAGCGCCTCGTGAAAACCCTCGGCATGGTCAACACCGCCGCCGACTTCTACGACCACCCGAAGGTCATCAACGGCTTCAGCGAGCTGATGCGCGAGGTGTTCGGCGACGACGCCGGCGTGGGCGCACGCAGCGCGGTGGGCATGGGCCCGCTGCCGGGGAACATCGCGGTGGAGGTGGAGTGCATCTTTGAGTTGAGGTGAAAAGACAGGAGCAGGATTAGGATTATGAGCACGAAGCCATCGCCCACCCCGCCCGCCTTCCCTCCTGCTCGCAATCCTGATCCTAATCCTGCTCCTCCCCGCCTCCTCACCTCGGCGGCCGTGCTGGTCTGCACGCTCCTCACTGCCTGCCAAACTCCTTCGCCTCAGCCGCAAGTCACCACCACCGTCACCCCGCTGCCAGACCCCATCGAACGCCGCGTCGCGGAGTTGCAGCTCACACTGCCGACCGCCAGCAAACCCGGCCCCACTGCCACGCTCACCTCCGTGGTCGTCAGCGGAAACCTCGCGTTCGTCTCCGGCCACATCTCGCGCGCGGCGGACGGCAAGCTCATCACCGGCCGCGTAGGCGAGGAACTGACCGTCGCGCAAGGCAAAGACGCCGCGCGCCAGTGCGGCCTCGCCATCCTCGCGTCGTTGCGACAGGAACTCGGCAGCCTCGACCGCGTGCGCCGCGTGGTGAAGGTGCTGGGAATGGTGAACTGCCCGCCCGGCTTCAAGGACCAACCGCAGGTCATCAACGGTTGCAGCGAGCTGTTCCTCGACGTGTTTGGTCGCGAGCGCGGCCTCGGCGCGCGCAGCGCCGTGGGCGTCGCCTCGCTCCCCAACAACGTCGCAGTCGAGGTCGAGGCGGTGTTTGAGATTGTGCCGTAACCAAAGCTGCATTGTGAATTTTCCCTTCCGTGCACGCGGGCTTTACTCAAATCTCCGCCCATGAATCCTGACTGGTATCGCGTCGCCAATGTCGCCGAAGTGCCTTCGCCCGCGCTGCTCGTTTATCCCGACCGCGTGGCGGAGAACGTGCGGCGGATGATCGCCATGACGGGCGGACCGGCGCGGCTGCGGCCGCACATGAAGACGCACAAGATGCCAGACATCATCCGGCTCCAGCTCGAGCTGGGCGTCACGAAGTTCAAGTGCGCCACCATCGCCGAGACGGAGATGGTCGCGAGCTGCGGCGCGCCGGACGCGTTGCTGGCGTATCAGCCGGTCGGGCCGAACGTGGGCCGGATGCTCGCGCTCACGCAGAAGTTTCCGGACACTAAGTTCTCCGCCGTGGCGGATGACGCGAGCGCGATTCGCGCGCTGGGCGCGGCCTTCACGGCAGCGGGGCGCACGCTGGAACTTTACCTCGACGTGGACATGGGCATGCACCGCACCGGCGTCGTGCCGGGGCCGAAGGCGGTGGAGCTTTACCGGCTTATCGCTAGCACGCCGGGGCTGAGGGCGGCGGGCTTGCACTGCTACGACGGCCATAACCACGTGATGGATTTGGCCCAGCGCACCGAACAATGCGAGCGCGAGTGGACGGCTATCGAGACACTGCGCGCGGACTTGAAGGCGGCTCAACTGCCGGTGCCCAATGTCATCGCCGGCGGCACGCCGACCTTTCCGATTCACGCCAAGCGCGCCGACGTGGAGTGCAGTCCCGGCACGTGCGTGCTGTGGGATTTCGGCTACGGCGAGAAGTTGCCGGACATGGACTTCCTGCCCGCCGCGATTCTCCTCACGCGCGTCATCAGCAAGCCGGGCGAGAACCGTCTGTGCCTCGACCTTGGCCACAAGGCGGTCGCGGCGGAAAACCCTCATCCGCGCGTGAAGTTCCTGAACCTGCCGGATGCCCCGGCGGTGATGCAGAGCGAGGAGCACCTAGTCGTGGAGACTGCGCGTGCGAGCGAGTTCGCCGTCGGCGACGTGCTCTACGGCATCCCGCGCCACATCTGTCCGACGGTGGCGCTGCACTCGTTCGTGACCACGGTGCGTGCCGGCCAGGCCGGCGAGCGCTGGAAGGTGACGGCGCGCGAGCGGCAGTTAACGGTGTGAAGCAGGTCAGCGCGTCCCGCCAGACTTCCATCGCAAAAGAACCGTGGTCCACCGGGATGGAAGCTCACGGTTTTAATCGTCCTCATTCCACTGGGCGTGCATCGTGCGAATTGAGAAAAGCGCTGAAGTGGTGGGCCCGACCGGATTCGAACCGGTAACCAAGCGATTATGAGTCGCCTGCTCTAACCATTGAGCTACGGGCCCAGACTAGCTTAACTAGGTGCAAACGCCGGTTGAAAAGTGCGGCGGGTGGCGCTCAAAAAGTGAGGCACCTTCCATACCAAGGGAAAGGTTTCTGGCCTTCGAGGTCAAGTCCGGGAAGTTCGCCGCGAGAGAACTGGCTGGCTGCGGCGCATTGCCATGCCACAAACGGCGCTGACGAAGCGGATCCGTTTTAGCAGGCTACAGCATGCGCATTGCGAACCTGATCTCGAAGGTCACCTGCCCAGCGATGCGACGGGCGAGCGCGCCATCAAGGCCTGCAAAACCCTCATGCATGCCGGCGGAGCGGTTTGTCCAGTGAAAGCAAAACGCCAGGAAAAACGAATTTCCTTTTGGTTGCCATCATTCAACTGCTAAATCGAAGAGTGAACTTCATCGAGAAACGCATTTCCGAGCACTCATTCTTTCGCAGCATGGCCCCAGCGCATTTGGGTCTGGTGACGAAAAGTGCTACGGAAGCCAAGTTTGAAACCAACCAGATCATTTTTCATGAAAAAGAACCGGCCGACCGTTTTTTCCTGATTGAATCCGGCCGGGTAGCTTTGGGCTGGCATACTCCCGAGGGTAAGATGGTTTTAGTCCAAACGCTTGGCCCTGGCGAGGTCATCGGGTGGTCTTGGTTGTTCCCGCCCTTTATCTGGCACTTCCAGGCCCGAGCTACGGAGCCGACCAGCACCGTGGTCCTGGATGGCGGACACCTGCTCGTCGCCGCTGAAGAAAATCCTCAGTTCGGCTACGACCTGATGCGGCGAATTGCACAGATGGTGATCACTCGGTTGCAAGCGAGCCGGAGATCCAGAATTGTGGCTGACGGAGCGAAGTAGCTTTGGGGTGATTCCCGCCGCACTTCTCGACCACCGCTTACAGCCCGAACCAACGCGGTTTTCGGGTCTTCAGCGTGCCGGGCGAGGATATAGAGGAACTGATAGAAAATTGCTTTCTGGACGCTGCGCGGTTCAACGGATTGCAGTGAAAATCGCGCGGTGCTTTTTCCATCTGCCATATGAGCATGCGGAAATGAAACATAGCCGGACGGCCGACGGTCGCATCCGCTACGAATCGCGGCGCACCGAGGCGCGGGCGAATGACGCACGCTGCGTGTTTGATTACGCTGCCGGCGCGGTTTTACAGCAGCCTGCACCGGGCTCGCTGGAGTTCTTCCTCGTCGAGCGCTACCGGCTTTATTCCAGCGCGCCCGATGGTCTCCGACGCGGCGCGGTTTTCCATGAGCTGTATCCGCTTTGCCGGGCGGACGTGAGGGCGTGGGATGAAAGTCTGCTGCCGCTCGACGGCTTCGCGCCGACCGGGCGTGCGCCGGACCACGTGATCATGTCGCGCGGGGTCGATGTCACCATTTTCCCGCTGGAGCGTTTGGGATCCTCGTAATCTTCACGCGACGATATGGACCTGCAGCACAAACTCGAAATCCTCGCCGACGCGGCAAAGTATGACGCCTCCTGCGCGAGTAGTGGTGCGGCGCGGAAGGATTCGCGCGGGAGTGCGGGCGTGGGCTCGACGGGCGGCGCGGGCATCTGCCATTCGTATGCGCCGGATGGACGCTGCATTTCACTGCTGAAGGTGCTGCTCACGAATGTATGCCTCTACGACTGCCACTACTGCATCAACCGCCGCTCGAG
>CAMBZO010000295.1 GCA_945872195.1 Akkermansia muciniphila
AGCGGACGCGGACGCGAGCTGCGGCTTCGGGCCGGGCGGCTTGCCCGTGTGGACGACGCGGTAGATGCGACCGTGGCGGATGACTTTGTCGAGGCCGCGGCTCTCGGCTTGCTGGCGCAAGTAGCTCGTGAGGAAGACGCGGTGCTGGAGAACGCCGTGATACATATCCACGAGGTAAAGGCAGCCGTCGGGGCCGGTGTAGGCGTTGATGGGCCGGAAGAGTTCGTCGGTCGAGGTGAGGAACTCGGCTTCCTTGTAGGGATTTGTCCCGGTGAGTTCGCCGGCGTTTTCCGTGAGCACCATGCGGCGAACGAAGTTGGCCGACGGCTCCGGGATAAACGCGTTGCCCTGAAACTCAGCAGGGAAATTGTCACCACGATAAATGACCGGGCCGCAGGTGGCGGTGTATTTGGCGAGTGTGCCGTCAGGCTTGAGCGTGGCCGCCTGATAGCCACGGTTGACGCCGGGGTTCACGCGCGCGGGCCAGACCGTCTGGTCCTTCATCGGCTGTTGCGTGAGGCCGGCGCTCGTGCGGAAGAGCGGGTTGCGGAAGTAATACTCGCTTGGCACGAGGTCAGTGCGGAGCTGGTCGGAGTTGGAGTTGTAGAAGGGGCGGCCCCAGTCATCCATCGTCAGGCCCCACTGGCCGCGAGAGGTCGTGGCCGCGCGCTTCCACTCGTCGTCCACGCGGCGAAAGCGGAGGTTGTGGTTCGCGGAGACAATCCAGTTGTTCATCATCCACGTCGGGCTGTTACCCGTGTGCTCGGGATTCTTAAAACCATTCGGGGCAAAGTTCTTGTCCACCAACACGCGCTGGCCGGGCTTGAGCCCGGCCTCGATGGGATACCAGAAGAGCGCGGGCGGCTCGCAGACGAGCACGCCGCCGTAGGCGAGGCAGAGCGCGCGCGGCATGACGAGCTGGTCGAGGAAGACAGTTTTCTTGTCCATCACGCCGTCGCCGTTCGTGTCCTCGAGGACGCTGATGCGGTTGATGGGTTCCAGCTCGCCCGTGGCCGCAGGCGTGTTCATGTAGCTGGGCATCTCGACGACCCAGATGCGCCCGGCGGCGTCCCACTGCATCGCGATGGGCGTCTCGACGAGCGGTTCGGCGGCGACGACCTCGATGCGGAAGCCGGGCGGGAGCTTGAAGGTCTTGAGCGCGGCGGCGGCGGAGAGCGGCGGGTTGGCGGGGATTTTTTCCTTGGGCACGCGCGACTCCTGTTTCTCGCCCGGCTTGTCGCCGTTTTGGGCGAGAGCGAGGGGTGCGATGAGGAGCAACGAAAGTAGAACGCGGAACGTCATCTTGATAAGTAGGACAGGGTGTTTTATGATTCGTTCAATTTGTGAGTCACAGTTTCAACTGAAGCCGCGCATCAGACGCGACAAGGGCGGGGAAGTTACCGGGCCGTGGGGCAGGCGCAAGCGGACACACGCCAACCCAATGTTGAACTTCCCACTGCGCGAACCCGTCGCTAGCCTGCTCGGCGCATGTCCATCGAGCCAACTCCGCCGGTTGCGCCGGCACCGTCCCCTGCCCTGTCCAAGGGCAAAGTATTCCTGCGTCGGCTCACCAGTTCGCTGGTGTTGTGGACAGTGGTGCTGGGCGCGCTCTTCTCCGGGAACAAGACGCTGTCGGACACGGTGTTCCTCCTCATCATGCTGCTGCTGGCGGCCAGCGGTATGTTCGAGTTCTACGGGCTCGTGCGGGCGCGCGGGCTGGTGTGCTTCCGCAAGTTCGGCATGGCGGCGGGCCTGCTGATGGTGGCCGGGACGTTTCTGCATTGCGCCGGGAAGCTCGGCATCCACGACTCGCCCGCCCGCGTCAACGATTTCGAGACAAGCTTCCTCATCCTCTTCGTCCTCGGCCTGTGCATCCGGCAGTTCATGGCGAAGGACAATCCGCACGGCATCACAGCCATGGCGACAACGCTCCTCGGCCTCATGTATGTGCCGTGGCTGCTGAACTTCATCCAGAAGATCGAGTTCTTCCGTTTCCCTCCGGGCGCTTCGCCGGACGCGGGGACGTTCTACGTGCTCTACTTCATCCTCGTGACCAAGTTCAGCGACGTCGGCGCGTATTGCACCGGCTCGCTCATCGGCAAGCACAAGATGATCCCGCGGATCAGCCCGGGGAAGACATGGGAAGGCTTCGCGGGTGCCGTGGTGATCTCGACGGTGGCGAGCGTGACGTTCGCGCACTTCGCGGGCGCGAAACTTCCCGGGATGAACCTCACACACGCACTCATCCTCGGCGTGGTTCTGAGCGTCTCGGCGGTGATCGGCGACCTCATCGAATCCCTCTTCAAGCGAGAGGCCGGCGTGAAGGACTCGGGCGGTTACTTCCCCGGCATCGGCGGGATACTCGACCTCCTCGACAGCCTGCTGTTCAACGCGCCGCTGATGTATCTGTATCTGCGCCACGTGCTGACGCGGTGAAAACAGGAGGCCGGCGACAGAAGTCAGGAGACAGAATGGGGGCGGGGCAAGCTCGGCACTTCTGATTGCTGACTGCTGACTCATATTTCCAGTCTTCTACGCAAGCCGCCGCGTGAACTCCACAAAACCCGACGCCTGTTTGCGCAACCGTCCGACCAACTCCTCATCCTTCAGCCGTCCATCCGCGCCCATCTGCTGACCGATGCCGGGAATGAACACACGCTCAGGAAAGATGTGCGCGTTCCGGTAGCCAAAGATTTGCTGGAGCTGCTCCACTGCGCGCAGTGCGCCCCATTGCCCCGCCGCCAGCCCCGTGAAGCACACCGGCCGCCGCTCGAAGCTCTCCGGGAACTTCAGCAGGTCGATGAAATACTTCAGCACGCCCGGCATGGAGCCGTTGTATTCCGGCGTCACGACGTGCAGGCCTGCGGAGGTCAGCACCGCGTCGGCGAAGGGCGCGAAGCTGGCGGGCTTCTCCGCGTAGGCCGAGGGCGTGAAAATCTCCGGCGGCAACTGCGCTAGGTCCAGCAAGCGCACGGGCTGTTTCATCTCAGTGTAAATACCTTCGAGCTGCCGCGCGACGAGCCGCGTGTTGCTGCCGGGACGATTCGAGCCAACGAGAAGAGTAATCATAATTCGAGTGCGCGTTAATGCGGCGCGGAGTCTGGAGCGCAGCGGCCACCAGTCGAGCCGGCCCTAGATTGCAACTCCGACAGCGCCCCGCGCAGCTCCGGGAAGCGGAATTCAAAGCCAGCTCGCAGCAGCCGGCCCGGCACGACGCGTCGGCTTTTCAAAATCAACTCCGTCTCCGTCCGCAAGAAGAACGCGCCGACCTCCAGCATCCACGCCGTCGCCGGCAGGCCGAGGGGCATCCCCACCAACTCGCGGAACGCCCTCATCAGCTCGTGGTTCGGCACCGGGTTCGGCGCAGCGAAATTCACCGAACCGCTCAACTCCTCGTGTGCAATCAGGAACTCCACCGCGCGCAGAAAGTCCATCTCATGCAGCCACGACACGAACTGCTCCCCGCTGCCCATGCGCCCGCCCAAGCCCAGCCGCGCCAGCCGGCGCAGCACGGGGAACACGCTGTTCCGCGCCAGTCCCAACACCAGCGTCGTGCGCAGCGCAACCTTCCGCGTGCGGGGAGTTTCCGCTTCGTCCAACGCCCGCTCCCACGCGTGGATGACCTCCAGCGAGAAGGCATCCTTCACCTCCGGCGTCGCGGCAAAGTCCGTCCCCGACTCATCCCACGCCGAGCCGAGCGTGTGCCGGTAAATTGTCGCCGAGCTGGCGTTCAACCACACGCGCGGCGGCTGCCCGCACTGCGCGATGGCTTGGCCGACGACGCGCGTCGAGTTCACGCGCGAGTTCATGATCAGCCGGCGGTTCTCGGCAGTGTAGCGGCAATCCACGGTGCGTCCGGTGAGGTTCACGACCGCCGCCGCGCCGTCCAATTCACGCGCCCACGCGCCCAGCGTCTCGGCATCCCAGCGGACTTCACGCGCTGCACGGTTGGCCTGCGGCGAGCGCGTCAGCACGATCACCTCCCAGCCGAGCGTTTGAAAATACTTCACCAAAGCCTGCCCGAGAAAGCCGGAGCCGCCCGC
>CAMBZO010000296.1 GCA_945872195.1 Akkermansia muciniphila
CAAAAACCAACATCTCCCTCATCCTCAAGGACCCGACCACTCACCAGTTGTTCGCGAACGCCGAAATCCAGCGGGCGGCCAAGGAACTGGATATCGCTGACTTGCTGAACTTCCTCCAAAACGGGGTGTCCGAGAAATACGCGAAGGAAGCGCTCGTCGGTAAATGGCAGGTGGACCTGAACGAAACAATGAAAGCCTTCCGCCGCGACAATCCGAAGGTGTCTGACGTGGATGCCACGCGACTCGTCAGCCTGATGCGGATTGCTATCTCGGACTACACGCTCACCGTCACGCCCGATGAGAAAATTTACGTGAAAGGCAAGCGCGCCCCCTTGCCCTCCTTCGTTGCGATGGTGACCCCAAGGTTCGCTTTCCCGCCTCTGGACCCCGCCGCGCCCGTCAAGAACGTGGCGACCGGCTCTTGGAAGAAAGAAGGGGACAACTACCAGTTCACTATCCAGACACCCGCTGGTGAGAAAACTTCGGACGCCAAGCTCGCGGGCAACAAGATATCAACCATTGTCGGGGTCAACCCGGTGGTTTTCGCGCGGATGAACTGAGCGCGTGGCGGCGACGCCTCGCTGCTGTCCACCTCGTGGGACGGAGCCGCGGCTACTTCTTGAACTCCGCCGGTTGGACGGGAAGCGAGGGCGGGTTAAACAGTCCCGGCGGTGCGGCATTGGAGGCGATGATTGTGTTCGTCAGGTTCGCGTCCCCCGACGGGACAGGCGTGGTCACGATCTGCGGGCCACCCTCCGCGACGGGTTGCTTCGCCATCCAGATTCCACCGACCACCAGTGTGACGGCCACCACCGCGTAGCTCGTCGCGAGCGCGGGCGACAAATCCCACGTTGCTAGCCAGCGCCGCCACCACGGTTCCGGGCTCGCCTGCGCGTGCGCGATGCGGGCGCGGACCTCGCCGGGCAGCCGGTCGAAGTAGCCCGGTGGCGGCTCCTCGTGGCGCTTGAGCGCGAGAAGTTTCTTCAAGGACTCAAACTCGTCCGGGTTTTGCGGGGCCGGTTTCATAAATCATTTCAGATAGTCGGACAGGATGCCCTGCAATTGCTGGCGCGCGTAAAACAGCCGTGTCCGCACTGTCTGTGTGTTGCAGTTCAAAATCTTCGCGATCTCGTCATGTGGTAGACCTTGAATATCGTGCAAGGTCACAACGGTTCTGTGCTTTTCGGACAAGCGTTGAATGGCGGCGTTCAATTTTCCCTTCAACTCTTCCAGCGCAGCCGCCCGGCGCGGCGTCTTGTCTGACACCAGCGCCACGAGGTCGGGGTGATGCTCCGCCTCCATGCCGAGGTCATTGAGACTCATCGCGTGCCTGCCCTCGCGGAACTTCCGGCTCTTGAGATGGTTCAGCGTGCGGTTCACGGCAATGCGGTAGAGCCAGGTGAAGAAGCTGGAGTCGCCCTTGAAAGACTTGAGCGCCTGCCACGCCTTCACGAACGCCTCCTGCGTCAGGTCATTGGCATCCTCGTGGTGCGAGGTCATGTGGTAGGTAACCCCGTAAATCTGGCGTTGGTAGCGCCGCACCAGCTCGTCGTAGGCGGTTTCATCGCCGCCTTGCGCGCGGCGGACGAGCGTGAGGTCATCGGGCTGCGGCGGGGCCTCAGATGGGAGGGGATTACCTGCGGAAGCTTCGGCCATGCTCTCCTATCCGCCTAGCGCGATGGTCTGGCGTCCGAGGAATTCTGCGAGCGTCGCCAGCGCCGCGCGGCCTTCTGTCTGCGGCAGGAGGGCGAGGGATTTGTTCGCGATGGCGAGATACTGGAAGATGACGCGGCGGGATTCCTTGAGCGCATCGTGCTGTTGCAGGAGAACGAGCACCTTCTCGATGTGGTGGGGCCGCCACGCTTGCACGAGTTCCCGAAGCCGGGCCTTCTCCTCGGCGTTCGCGCGCTCCAGCACGACGAGGATGGGCAATGTCAGCTTGCCGCTCGCGAGGTCCGTGCCGAGGGATTTGCCCACGCTCGCCTCGGAGCCGAACACGTCCACGCAGTCGTCGTAAATCTGATACGCCGTGCCCAGCGCCATGCCGTAATCGCGCAACGCCGTGCGCTCCGCCTCCGCCGCGCCGGAGAGCAGCGCGCCCAGGTCGCACGAGAGCGCGAACAGTTCGGCGGTCTTCATGGCCAGCACCTTGAAATACTCGGCGCGGCTCACCTCGAAGTTCAGCCGCCGGTGCGTCTGGAGGATTTCGCCGGAGCAGACCGTGTTCGTCGCCGACGCGACGGCGCGACAGATGACCGGTGTGGGGAAACTCGCGGCCAGCCGCAGCGAGTGCGCGAAGAGGCAGTCGCCCACCAGCACGGAAATCTCGTTGCCCCAGTTCGCCGCCAGCGTCGGGCGGCGGCGGCGGATTTCCGCCGAGTCCATCACGTCGTCGTGGACGAGCGTGGCCAGATGCACCATCTCGATGACCACGGCGACGGTGATGTGGTCGTCCGTGGTGCGCCCGGCGGCATTGGCGGCGAGGGCTACGAGTGCGGGACGGAGTTGCTTGCCCTGATTCGAGAGCGCATAGCGCGCGTAGGCGGAGATCTCGGGGTCGAACGCGCCGACCTGCTCCTCCAGCCGCCGCGAAACCGCGTCGAGAAAGGGTTGCACCGGCTCCACGATCCGCTTCCAGACGACGCGGGATTCCTCGGGAGCTGAACTGGGAGGCGGGGCAGTCGCCGTTGTGCTGCCGGCTGCGAGCATTGTGCGAAGAAGCTAGGTTGGCCGCCGGGGCAAGTCAAAGCTTATGCCCATTCAATCAATAGGCGAAGGATGTCAGGTCGCCGCCCGTGAAGTCCGAATCTCGGCAGTTGACATCCGTCTTGAGGGGAGCAATTTGTGTGGATGCCACATGAAAAAACCGTCCCCCTTCCTCGGGGAGGCAGCCGTCCAGCCGCCTCCGGTTTCACCCTCATCGAATTGCTCGTCGTTATCGCCATTATTGCCATCCTCGCCGGCATGCTGCTGCCCGCGTTGAGCAAGGCGAAGACGAAGGCGAAGACCGCGCAGTGTTTGAACAACAACAAGCAACTCGGCATGGCCACGATGCTCTACAAGGACGACTTCGACGACCGGTTTCCCTTTGGCATCCAGATCACCGACGCGGCCACGCAGGTGGACCCGCGCGGCTGGGTGGCGCAACTCATCCGCTACATGGGCGGCAGCACGAACAGTCCACCCAAGTCGTTTGTCTGCACCTCCGACCTCACTTCGACCGCTGGCACGCTAGCGTTTGTGGTGCATTACCGGGCCAACCGGCACATCTTCCGGGACGCGGCCTTCACCGATCCAAATCCTCTTCGCGGCGCGACCATCCAGAAGCCCTCAGACATGGTCATGCACATGGAGAAAGATTCCAACAATGCCAACTTCAGCGTGAACAACGCCGGCTACAACACCTTCCGCACCGGCTGGAACAACGTGCCTTTCCCGCGCAACGGCATGATCCGCCACAACTGGGGCATGACTGCCAGCGCCGCAGATGGCCGCGCGGTGTGGATCAAGATGCCTCCCTATCTCGGCAACAGCGTTGGCCCGGCGAATTTTGAGGAGTTGGGTGACATCGCCGGCAGCGATCAGACCAGCGCGAGTTGGCCGAAGACCGGGCGGGAGAAGGTCTATATCCGCAACCATAATGGCGGCGGCGGCTTCTGACCGACCAACGAGAATCAAAAAAGCAAAGCGGCGGCCAGTGGCCGCCGCTTTCTTAGTTGTGACTTGGTTCAGTCCTTCGCCGACGCCTCGGGGATGCGCATCCCGTAGAAGCTGCGGTGGACGTAGAAGAGCGCGATGACGAAGAGGACGCCGCCGCTGACGTAGTTCGTGTAGCCGCCGGGGGTCGCCTTCTTCATCTCCACGGCGATTTCCACCGCGAGCAGGCCGAAGAGCGTGGTGAACTTGATCACCGGGTTCATCGAGACGCTCGACGTGTCCTTGAACGGGTCGCCCACGGTGTCGCCCACGACGGTCGCGGCGTGGAGGGGCGTGCCCTTGGCGCGCATGTCCACTTCGACGATCTTCTT
>CAMBZO010000297.1 GCA_945872195.1 Akkermansia muciniphila
AATTTCGCGTTGTCCGGGTGCGACGCGACGAGCCGCGCGAGTTGGCCGTTGGCGTGCGACAGCTTGGACTGGAGGTTCGGCGAGTTCAGCAGATGCAGCACCTGTGCGATGCTGGCCTCGCTGTTGCGCTCACACTCGCACGCCGTCACGCGCACGGGCCGGCCGAAGAGTTTCAGGAAGTAGTGCTGCGTCTGGCTGTCCCAAAGCTGGATGGCGCGCGTGCCGCTGGGCACACCGTCGAACTTCTCCGGCACACCCGTCACCTGGCAGACGGCGTCGAAGAGCACCTCGGCGGGCAGGCGCTTGAAGAGGGCGCGGGAGTAATTCTGCTCGTCCTGCGCGTTGGTGTCATTCGGCGTCGCGGAGAGTTGATAGGTGCGCGACGCCGCGAGCGTGCGGATGAATTGCTTGAGGTCGAAGCGCGAATCCGTGACCACGCGCGCGAGGGCGTCGAGCAACGCAGGGTTGCCCGGCGGGTTCGTTGCACGCACGTCGTCCACTGGCTCGATGACGCCGCGCCCGAGGAAGTGTGCGGCCAGGCGGTTGGCGAGGGTGCGCGCGAACCACGGGTTCTCCGGCGCGGTGAACCACTCGGCCAGCGCGCGGCGGCGGTCGCCCGTGTCTTTGGACGGCTCGGCGTCGAGCGCGTGCGGCGGGACGTTCTCGCCCGTGCGCGGGTGCTTGGTCGCGGGATTTCCCTCGGCCAGCAACGTCTCACCCAGCGCGCCCTTGCGGATGCTCACCTGTGCGAACAGGCCCGACATGCCGTAATAATCCGTCTGGCTCCAGCGGTCGAAGGGATGGTGATGGCACTCCGCGCACGCGAGTCGGATACCGAGGAAGACCTGCGAGACCGCGTTCGCCATGTCGCCGGGCCGCGTGACGACCTTGTAGAAATGACCGGCGGGCGCGTCGTCCAGCGGCCCCTCGGCGGTGAGCAGCGCGCGGGCGAACTGGTCCAGCGGGCGGTTCGCGGCGAACTGGTCGCGAATCCAGCGGTAGTAAGCGTAGGCGTCGCGCTGGCCGAGCTTCTGCCGGTCCACGCGCAGCAGGTCGGCCCACTTCAGCGCCCAGAAGTCCGCGAACTCAGGCCGCTTCAGCAGCGACTCCACGAGCTGCGCGCGCCTGTCGGATGCTTTGTCCGCGAGGAATCGCCGCGCCTCGTCAGCCGTCGGCAAGGTGCCGATGATGTCGAGGGAAGCACGGCGCAGGAACGTCGCGTCATCGCACACCTCGCTCGGGCGAAGGTTCAACTTCTTCAAGTGCGCGTTGACGTGCCGGTCAATGAAGTTGAACTCTGCGAAGCCCGCGTCGCCCACCGGTTTGCCGGGACGCGGCACAATGGCCAGGAACGAGGTCACTTCGCCGAGGTAGCGCGCCATCACCGAGGTCTGCCCCGGCAGCGAGCCGATGTCCACCAGGCCGTGCTCGTCCACCTTCGCGAGCGAGTCGTTGTTCGACTGGAACACGCAGAACCGCGTCACGTCCGCCTTGCGACCGTCGCTGTAGGTGGCGTTGACGCGGAGTTGGAGTTTGCTGCCCGGTGCGAGGATGCGCTCGCGCGGCTCCAGTTCCACCCGCACGACCCGCGCATCGTTCGTCGAGCCAAAGGACGCCCCCGCCGCCAGCCACGCACGAATGGTCTCGTAGTCCGGCGAACCGGCGGGAACCCGCGCGCCGCCCTGATGCGGCACCGCGCCGCTGGCCTTCGCGAGAAAGAGGCTTTGCTCCGGCGCGGCAGGCGAGGCACGTCGGCCCTTGCTCTCGACGGTCAGCGCACGAAAGTCCGCCAGCGCATCGTAGCCGAAGACGGAGAGCTTGAACCCATTCTGCCCCTCGGCTTTTCCGTGGCACTGCGACGCGTTGCAGCCGTGCCGCGTAAGCAGCGGGCTGATGTCATTCTCGAAGTTGAACGCGCGCGGCGCGGCGACCTTGGCAGGTGCAGCGCTGGCCGAGACGGCGGCGAGCAAGACAGCGGTGAACAGTGGTTTGAGGAACGATTTCAAGTGTTTGAAGATGGGTGTCAGACGGCGGTTTGAGAACTTGGCTTCAAGGCCTCTGCGCAGGTCAGGCCAGTCGCTCCGCACCCGCGTAAATGTTCATCCCCGCGCCGCGCAGGAAGCCCACGAGCGTCTGCCCGCTCTGCTGCGCGAACTCCACCGCCAGACTCGACGGCGCGGAGACAGCCGCCACCACCGGCACGCGCGCGGCCAGCGCCTTCTGCAAAATCTCAAACGACGCGCGGCCGCTCACCAGCAGGATATGGTCGGCGGGCGGGAACGCGCCGTTGAGGAAAGCCCAGCCGAGCACCTTGTCCACGGCGTTGTGGCGGCCCACGTCCTCGCGGAGCGCGAGGAGTTCGCCGGTCGCAGTGAAGAGCGCGGCGGCGTGCAAGCCGCCGGTCTGGTCGAAGGTGACTTGCTGCGCGGCGAGCTTGGCGGGGAGCTGAAGCAGGACTTCGGGCGCAAGGCGAACGGAGGAAGTGACCGGCTGAAACTGCCGGTGGACCGATTCAATCGTCGCCTTCCCGCACAGCCCACAGCTCGACGACGCGAAGACGTGCCGCGTGAGCTGCTCGAAGTCCACAACCACAGAAGGCGCGAGGAAGACGTTGAGCGTGTTGCCGAGCTGCGCCGCTTCGCCTTGCTGGCAATGCGCAATCTCAATGATGTCTTCGCGGCGCGTGACCAATCCCTCTGTCAGCAAGAACCCGGCGGCCAGTTCCGAGTCGTGTCCCGGCGTGCGCATCGTCACCGCCACGCTCTGCCCGCGCACGCGAATCTCCAGCGGCTCCTCGCGCGCCAGCGCATCGTGCACGCGACGCGGTTCTTCACCCTTCCGCCAGCGCAGGATTTCGGCGCGCACGATTTCCGGCGAGTCAGGCATGGGAAGCCACAGATGGACACAGATGAAACACAGATGGAATAAGCATCAGACGCGCACAGGCCCAGAAGGAACGCGACGGCACTCGACAGAGCTGCTTACTCGCTGGCGGTTCCCCGGAGAAAGTCCCCATCTGTGTTTCATCTGTGTCCATCTGTGGCTAAAACCAGTTGTAGTTAAAGCTCACGCTCACGCGCTCGACCTCGACCGGATTGGCCGGGACTTCGTGGCGTAGCCAGCTCTCGAAGAGGATGACGTTCCCCGCCTCCGCCGCGTAGTGGGCGAAGGTCTGGTTCTCCCGGCTCGCCCCGGCCTTGCGCGGCGGCGCGGCCATGAAGCGGTCGAGGCGCGGGTCCTCGAACTTGATGGCGGGGCAACCCTTCGGCGTTTTCACATAGTAAGTGCCGCTGAGGGTCGAGGTCGGGTGCAAGTGCAGGCCATGCGCGGTCTGGCGCGGCATGATGTTCACCCAGCAATCGGTCATCTCCAGCCGGCGGTTCGTGAGGTCGAAGTCCAGCTTGCGCGCGAACGCCTTCACATGCCGGTCAATGCGCCGCTGCAACTCGGTGAACGTGGAGGAGAACTGGTGCAGCTTGTCCAGCGAGCCGTAAGTCGTGAAGCCGCCGGGGTAATTCTTCTTCGACCACTTCTGGCCGGCGCGGTCGAAGTCGCGGAGCTGATAAGCCTCCTTGAGCAACTCCGCGCTGAACCGCGCCGCGCCCGTGCGGAGCAGCGGCGCGCAGTAGATGAACGTCGGGAACCAAGCTTTGATGCGCACGCGACGAACTTAGCAAGTCGCCGAGCCGAAGAACAACGGAAAGCCCCGCGCGCTGACGGGCGGGCTTGCCTGCCTACCCGTGCCGGCTAGTCTCGCGCGAGTGAAAATCCTCTTCATCGGCGATGTGGTCGGCTCGCCCGGACGTAAGGCCGTGACCGAACTGGTGCCGGTCCTGCGGCGTCGTCACGCGCTCGATGTCGTCATCGCCAATGGCGAGAACTCCGCCGGCGGCTCCGGCATCACGCCTGAAACTGCGGCGGACCTCTTCGCCGGCGGCGTGGACATCATCACCAGCGGCGACCATCTCTGGGACCAGAAGGAAGTCATCACGCTGCTCACCGATGAGCCGCG
>CAMBZO010000298.1 GCA_945872195.1 Akkermansia muciniphila
GCCGGCAGGAACGAGCTGCCGAAGTTCTGCGCGCCGCCGACGTTGTTGGGTGGGGCGATGGTGATGAAGCCGGGCAAATTCTCGTTCTCCGTGCCGAGGCCGTAAGTGGCCCACGCGCCGAGCGACGGGCGCACGAACTGCGAGCTGCCCGTGTGCATGCGCAGGAATGCCTGCGGGTGCGCGGGCACCTCCGTCTGCATCGAGCGGATGAGAGCAAGGTCGTCCGCGTGCTGCGCGACGTTCGGGAAGAAGTCGGAAATCCACAGGCCACTCTTCCCGCGCTGCTTGAACTCCGCCTTCGGAGCCAGCCACACGCTGCCGGGCCGCGAGCCGGGCTTGCCGTCATCGGTGATGAGGCGCGGCTTGTAGTCAAACGTGTCCACGTGCGACGGCCCGCCGCTCATGCACAGGAAGATGACGCGCTTGGCGCGCGGCGTGAAATGCGGCTGCTTCGGGGAGAGCGGTTTGTCATTCGCAACGGCGGCGCGCGCGGCCAGCGCGGAGAACGCGAGGTAGCCGAAGCCGCAGGATACCGAACTAAGCACATCGCGGCGGGAGAAGAGAGGGCGGCTCATAAGATGGAAGTATTTTTAGCCACAGATGGAACACAGACGAAACGCAGATGAAGACTCGAAACGACTGGTGTGCGGACGCCCACATACGCAGCCGCCGAGAAGAAACGCGCTGCGGACGCAGGCGTCCGCGCTCCGGTCTTTATCTGTGTTTCATCTGTGTTCATCTGTGGCCTCAGTTCAGTTGCCGAAACTCCGCGCTCGCGAAAAGCGCGCGGCAGTAGCTGGTCCACGCGGCGGCTTGCAGCGCGGGGCTGGCGGGGCTGGTGCCGAGGAACTTCTTGAAGAAGTCCTGCGCAGCCTTGAGTTCGTTCGCCCTCGGCGGACGCGTGAGCGTGAGCCAGTAGGCCACGTCCACACGCTCTTTGAGCTGCGCGTCCAGGTCGGTGCTGATGCCGGAGGACTGCCAACGAATCAGCCGGTTCGCGAGCGACCCGGCTTGGTCCGCGACGAACGGGCTGTTCAGGAGGAAGAGCGCCTGCACCGGGACGCTCGTGCTCTCGCGCTTGCCGGTGACAAGGCTCGGCTCGGCGAAGTCGAAGAGCGCCAGCACCTCCGGCACCTTGTCGCGCACAATGGGCAGATAGACCGAGCGATGCGTGGTGTCAGCGTTGAGCTTCACCTCAGTCACGCCAGTCATAAAATTTGGTCCATCAATCGGCTGGTCTCCGAACGTGAGCATGATGGAAGCGAGCGAAGGTTTGAGGTCGAGCCGCCCCGCAACGTGCAGCATCGCGTCGCGGATGCCCTCGGCGTCCAGTCGGCGCGGGGACATGCGCCAGTTCAATGCGTTCTCCGGGTCAGCGGTGTGGTTCTGCTCGTTGTAGGCGGAGGACAACTGATACGTGCGGCTCAACACGATTTCGCGGATGAGCTTTTTCGTGCTCCAGCCGCTCTCGCTGAACTTCACTGCAAGCGTATCGAGTAACGCCTGGTTGCTCGGCTTGCCGCCCGTGGTGCCGAAGTTGTCCGGCGAATCCACCAGGCCGTCGCCGAAAAGCCAGCCCCAGACACGGTTCACGAAGACGCGCGCGGTGAGCGGGTTGCTCGTGGTCGTGAGCCACTCGGCCAACTCGCGACGGCCGCTGCTCGTGGTCGGTATGCGCGGGGGCGGGCTGTGCGTGAGCGCGACGGGGAAAGCGCGGGCGACGACTTCAGCGGGCTTGTCCGCATCGCCGCGCGTGCGCAGAGCGGCATCGCCAATTGCGCCGAACTCCTGCGGGCGCATGCCAAAGACTCCGCCCTCGGCGAGGCGGCGGATGTTGCCCACTCCGGCAACTCCCCGCGTGGCGGGCAAGTCCTGCACGCCCATCGCGAGCGCGTTCTCATCGCCGGTCATGGCGTCGTATTGCTTGAGCTTTGATTCGAGCTGGCCGGTCTCGAAGAGAAGCCGCAGGCGATTTTGTTGGGTTCGCGCGTCGTTGTTCTGCGGCGCCGGTTCTTTGCCCTTCTGTCCCATGCCGCCGGTGAACATCTCGCGCTGCTCGGCGCGTTTCTCGGCGAGCTGCTTCTCCACGCGCTTGCGCTCCTCACTGGGCATCGTGCGTTCGAGCGTCGGTGCCTTCGCGCCTTTCGACAGGACAAACAGGTCGGAAGGACGGCGGTTTTGCACACCCTGCGTCGTGCCGTAGCGCGTCTCCGTGGAGGTGAAGATGCCGGCGAGCGCGTAATACTCCTTCTGCGAGATGGGGTCGAACTTGTGGTCGTGGCAACGCGCACACGCGATCGTCGTGCCGAGGAAGGCCTGCGAGAGCGTGTCAATCTGCTCGTCCGCGACATCGAGGAAGAACTGCCGCGGGTTCTGTTCGTTCAAGCCCTTCGTGCCCAGCGCGAGGAAGCCGGTGGCCACGAGTTGCTCGGCGCGCTGCTTGTCGGAAGTGGAGGGAAGCAAGTCCCCCGCAACCTGCTCGCGCACGAAGCGGTCGTAGGGTTTGTCCGCGTTGAAAGCGGCGATGACGTAGTCGCGGTAGCGCCACGCGTGCGGGTAGGCGGTGTTCACGTCCTTGCCGGTGGACTCCGCGTAGCGCGCGACATCGAGCCAGTGCCGACCCCAGCGCTCGCCGAATTGCGGCGAGGCCAGCAGCTTGTCCACGACGTTGGCGAAAGCGTCGGGGGACTTGTCGTCGAGGAAGGCATTGACCTCGTCGAAGGTCGGCGGCAGGCCGATGAGGTCGAAATAGACGCGGCGCAGCAACGTGAGCTTGTCGGCATCGCCAACGGGCGCGAGGCCCTTCGCTTCCAAGCTCGCGAGCACGGAGCGGTCGAGTTCTGTCTTCGGCCACGCGGTGTTCTTCACGGTGGGCACGGGCGATTTCTTTGGCGGCTGCCAGGCCCAGTGGTCCTTCGCCTTCGAGTCGTCGTATTCCTTCTTCACCACCGCGCCGCCCGTGCGCGGGTCGGCGGCTCCCGTCTGAATCCAGCGCTCGAAGTCCTTGATGACGGAGTCGGAGAGCTTGCCGCCTTCCTTCTCCGGCGGCATTTGCAGCTCGCTGTTCGCGTAGCGGATGGCTTCGAGCAGCAGCGACTTCTTCGTGTCTCCGGGCACGATGGCCGGGCCGGAATCACCGCCCTTGCGTGTGCCCTCCTTCGTGTCGAGGACGAGATGGCCCTTCACCTTGTTACCCTCGCCAGTGGCGTGGCACTTGTAGCACTTCTCCACCAGCACGGGACGAATCTTGGACTCGAAGAACGCGAGCTCCTCCGGCGACGCGGCGCGCTCCGGCGTCTTCGCGGCGGTCGCGGACTTGGGTGAAGCAAACTGCGGCTGCGTCGGTTCGTTGCCCCCGGGCCGTCCCGGACCACCGCGCAGTGCAGCGATGCCTTGGAACTCCGCCAGCATGAGGAAGCCGTCTTTGTCCTTGTCCAGCAGCGTGAAGGTCGCGTCTGCCATGCCTGCGGGTTGCGACTTCGTGAACGGCGCGTTGACGAACTCTTGCCTGCCCACCTTCCCGTCGCGGTTGGTGTCGAGGAAGCGGAACGCGGTGGCCGGGTCGGTCGGGCCGCCGGGGCCTTTCTTGCCGGGCGGCTGTTGCGCGAGCACGCCGGCGGCGAGTGCGAATGAAAGTGGAAAAGTCCAGACGAGTGATTTCATGGCCGAGTAAAAATTGAACTCAACACAACACTGAAGACGCCCAGCGGGCAAAGTAGTTACTTGGAAATGGATGGTGACGCCACCGTTTCCGTCTGACTCAGCCCATCAAGGACAAGCCGCATCAGCTCTCGTTCCTGCAACCGGCGCGTAGCTTCGGCGAACTGCACGATGAGCAGCTTTTGAGACGGGACCATGTAGAGCTTCTGCTTTCCCGCGCCGGCGGCCATCGCGAGGTCGCGCGGTCGCTCATCGGAGGCGTTGAGCCAGAACGTGAGGCCGTAGGTCGGATGCGCCTTCGTGCCTTGGAAGCAGTCTGCGAGAAATCTCTCGGAGACAAGTTGCCTGCCGT
>CAMBZO010000299.1 GCA_945872195.1 Akkermansia muciniphila
GAAAGCCTTTCCCGCGAGCCAAAACGCCTTTTCCGTGCTCAAGAAAGCCTTTCCCGGGAGCGGAAAGACCTTTCCCGCGCACGAAAATGCCTTTCCCGTGCTCAAAAACGCCTTTCCCGGGAGCGGGAAAGCCTTTTCCAAGCTCAAGAAAGGCCTTGGCGCCCTCCCAAAAGCCTTTCCGCAGGTAAAAACAGTGAGAAAGGCCCTGATACCCCCCCATTCGGAACGAAACCCGGTGGGATGGCTGAGGAGACGCGACGTGCGCTCGGCTCCCTCTCGTCCTTGCTCTCCATTCAGCCACGCGAGTCGCCGACAGGCGACACAAGTCACCGCTCAGCAACGATTCACCCTTCAATTCTTCACCCGATTTCCATTTCTGCTCCTCGAGTTGCCCCAAGATTCCCCTTGAGCCGCCTGAGTGCGTTTGGCTTAATCGCCCCCCGCGAGAGATCGCGAGGCTGGCTGGTAGGATACCCAAGTGGCCAACGGGGGCAGACTGTAAATCTGCTGGCTCACGCCTTCCCTGGTTCGAATCCAGGTCCTACCACCACTCCCAGTCGGTCCTCGCGGCTATTCAGGTTTCCGCAGCGAAAACCCGCTTGCCAAGCACTCTGGCCAAGCGCAGTTTCACCTCAGCCTTGAACGAGCCCATGAAGATGCCGCGCCCCTCCTCCCATCCCGCTGGTTTCACCTTGATCGAACTGCTCGTCGTCATCGCGATCATTGCGATCCTCGCCGGGATGCTCCTGCCCGCGTTGTCCAAGGCCAAGGAGAAGGCCAAGCGGACGAACTGCCTCTCCAACCAGAAGCAAGTGGCGCTGGCCCTCATGATGTATGCCTCTGACCAGGATGACCGGACGACTTACCAGAACGCGGGCAACGTGAACAATTTTGCCACCACCACCACGGCCAATTTCCTTGGGTCGCTCCAGCCCAACGTCGGAACGAACAGCAGGACGTTCACCTGCACTGCGGCCCAGCTTGAGTATCAGGCTCCGGCCAACTACGCGAACGCGACCAATGACACCATCTACATTGGGAACGCCGTGGTTTTCGGCGCGAACAACTTCGTCCGGCGCATGGCCAATGTGCCCACCCCCAGCCGCATCATCGCGATGCAGGAGAGTTCCGCTCGCACCCACGTGGCATGGCTCAGACCTTCCGGCAACACGGCGAGCCCGCGCATTTATACCAACTGGCACCTGACCCGGGCCAAAGACTTTTATCCGGGCTTTCCCTACGCTTACGACGAGTGGTATGGCTCCATCCACCAAGGCGGAGGCAACCTGATCTTCATGGATGGGCACGTGGAGTTTAGGCACCACACCAAACTCACGAGCGGGGATTTCGGCCTGCTGAATTCAGCCGGACAGGACACCGACACCGTGGCCGCCGCATTCACCGCTCCCTACACAGCGGCCTTTTGACAACCGTCCAGACTCCATGAGCCGAGGAACCAGTCTGTCGCACAGTTGCTTATGCTTGGGTGCTGTCATGTTGATGGCCGTGTTTGGCTGCCGACGTAAATCTCCTGCCCTGCCACCCGTCCCCGCAGCAGAGGAAGCGCCCGTGGCTGCAGCCAAGGCTCCGTCGGCCCCATCACCAGCGACTCCCCATTCTCCCGCAGACAAGGCGGAACAACCGCCTGCGGACCGCCTGCCCACCGCTCCGCCCAATTCCTCGATCCGCCTTCCGATTCATCAGGAATTGACTGGCGCGGTGCATCTCTACCAGACGGACCACCAGAAATTGCCGCCCGATTTCGAGACGCTGGTGAAGGAAAAATACCTCAAGGCCATGCCCAAGCCGCCGCCCGGCAAACGCTTTGCCGTGGACCGCAACCGCCTGCAAGTCGTCATCACGGACTAGTCGGCCCGCAGCGTTCGCTCGTAGGCTTGGTTCACGCGGCAATCCTTCCCCAGCGCTTCCGTCAGCGGGTCAATGTCCTTCGCGCTGAAGCCCAGGTGCAGATGCCGACGCCAGCCTTCCGCTAACTTAAACTTCTTCGAGAGCTTGCCGACCGCGCGGGACATCTCCTCCATCGAGCGCAGGTAGGAGTTCATCCCCTGGCTCACGTCCAGCCAGCCCTGCTGGCTCTGGTGCGCGGCGAGCGCGGCAAGTTTGGTGGCGTGGACGGCGGTCGTGTTGACGAACGCGCCGGGGATTATTTTCCGACGCAACGGGTCGCACAGCCCGTGCGGCATGGCGTGATAGACCGTCACGTCGTGCGCGTAAGTCGGGCGCGGCGGCGTGGTGTGGAAGTTCGGCATCCCGTGCGTGAAGGCCGCGGTCACGGCCAGCCGGCAGGTGCTCATGTGGTCCTCCATGTAATCCTGCGGCGAGTGGGTGAGGATGAGGCTGGCCTGCGATTCGCGGATCACCGCCGCGACGCGGCGCAACAGCTTCATCTCGTAGCGGATCTCCAAGTCATCGCAGAGAGGCGGATGGAAGTGTGCGCCGAGAATCTTCGCCGCCGCTTTCGCCTCGGCGAGCCGCACGCGGCGGGTCTTCGCCGGGCTGAACTCGGCGCTGCCGCAGTTGCCAGTGGAGACGTTCAGGTAATGGATTTCCCAGCCGCGCTGCTTGAGCTGAAGCAACGTGCCGGCGGCGACGAACTCGATGTCGTCGGGGTGCGCGAAGAGGGCGAGGGCGGATTTCATGGGGGGTGTTGGACTATTTTTCCGCTGCCTGCTTCGCCTTGGCCTTCTTGCCCTTCGGCTCGGCGTCGGGCGTGGTGGCCTTGGTCGCGCCTTTGCGCGCGGTAACTTCCGGCGGCTCGGGGATGCGGCCTTGGTCGTTGCTCTCATTGAGCCACTGCTCCAACTCGGCGCGCAGCCGCTGGAGCGCGGCCGCGTGCTCCGGCTTCGTCGAGGTGGCGAGGTTGTTCATGGAGTGCGGGTCCGCGTTCATGTCGAACAACTCTTCCGGCGGCATCGTGGGCGCGAGATAAAAACTCTTCTGCCAGTCAGTCAGCTTGCCCGCCGCGCCGAGTTCTTTGATGAGATTCCAGACCGGGTAGCTGCGCTCCTTGTAGTCGTTGGTCTGGAGAAAAGGGCGCTCCGGCATGAAGTTCCGGATGTAGCGCCAGCGTGCGTCGCGCACCGTGCGGAAGCGGAACATCGTCTCGTCGCAGCGGTCACGCGCGCCAAAAACGTATTGGCGCGGTGGCTCGGACTGCTCACCGAGGAAGACGCGGCCTTGCATGTCGGCGGGCTTCTGCACGCCGGCCAGCGCGAGCGAAGTCGCGGTGAAGTCCAGCGAGCACACGAGCTGGTCGCTCACGGTGCCGGCCTTGAAATGCTTCGGCGCGGGCAGCGCCTTCGGCCAGCGGACGATCAAGGGGATGTGCAAACCATCGTCATACACGAACTGTTTGCCACGCACGTGGGCTTGGCCGTGGTCGGCCATGAAGAGGACCATCGTATTGTCCGCGAGGCCGTCGGCTGCGAGCTGTTTCAAGATGAGGCCGATCTTGCGGTCCAGCTCGCTCGCGGCGTCGAGATACTCGGCCCAGTCCTTCCGCGCGGTGGGCTGGTCCGGGTAGATGGGCGGCAGATCGACCTTCGCCGGGTCGGCCTTGGGCGGTGCGTGGAACTTGCGGTGGGTCTCTTGAAAGTTGATTTGCGCGTAGAATGGCTGGCGCGATTTGAGGTCGCTCCATTGGTCCGAATCGAAAGGCTTGCCGGCATAAGTGAAATTCCAGTCCGTCTTGCCGCTGCCGCGGAACCCAAAGGCGGCGGGCAGCTCGCGCAGGTTCGCCGTAAAGTAGCCCGCCTCGCGGAAACGATCCGTGGCCACCTTCACGCCGGCGGGAAGCAGATAACCGTCGTCGCGATGAGATCGGTGGTGATGCGCGCCAATCGTTGTTTGATACATCCCGGTGATGAACGCCGAGCGGCTCGCGCTGCACACCGGCGCGGTGGTGAACGCCCGCGTGAAGCGCATCCCCTCCCCGGCCAGTTTATCCAAGTTCGGCGTCCAGACCTCCTTCGTGCCGTAGCAGCCCAGGTG
>CAMBZO010000300.1 GCA_945872195.1 Akkermansia muciniphila
CCCGCGTCCATCACGGCGTAGAGATGGCCGGCCTGCACGATCATCGAGGGCACATAGACGCGCGCGGTGTTTTGCCAGGCCACGGTGCCCGAACCGTCCGCGAGCACGGCGACGGTGTGGTTCTTCGGATAGCCTCCGCCGGCGAAGACCCGCACGCCGTCCGTGACCATCGTCACGACGCATTCCTCGGTGGAGCCGGCCACTTCCCAAAGCTTCTTCCCCGTCAACGGGTCGAGGCTGGTGAGCAGGTTGCAGCCGGCCAGCACCATCTGCGTGCGCCCGCCGGCCTGCACGATGGCCGGGGTCGTGTAGTTGGGCAGCTTCGGGCGCGCCTCGCTCCAAACGAGCGCGCCGGTTTTTTGGTCCAGCGCTGCGATGACCCCGCCGCCGCGATGGTCGGCCGCGACCAGCACGAGCGCCGCGTGCAGCACGGGCGAGGAGGCGAAGCCTTGGTGCGCGACGAAGTCGCAGACCTTGCGCTGCCAAAGCACCTTGCCGGTGAGGTCGAGGGCGGAGGTGTGCACCGCGCCGGCGTTGAGGAAGTTGATGAACAATCGCTCGCCGTCGCAGGCCACAGTGGAGGAGGCCGCAGAGGAATTGCCGTGTTTGCCGGACTCGGCGTTGGCGGCGTGGACTTCGGATTGCCAGAGCAGCTTGCCGGACTTGCGGTCGAGACAAAGGACGGACTGGGACTTCGTCACCGGGTCCGCCGTGGCGAGGTAGATGCGTTCACCCACGACAGTGGGCGAGCTGTGGCCGCGTCCCGGCAGCGGCACTTTCCAAAGGACGTTCTCCGTTTCGCTCCACTGGATGGGAGGGCTTTGGCCGGGGGCGGCGAGGCCATCGCGCGTGGGGCCGCGCCACGCCGGCCAGTCGGTGGCGGCGATGGCAGCGGGCGCGGGCGACGCGAAGGGCAGCACGGCAGCGAAAAGGATGGGGAGCAGAGCGAGGTGTTTCATGGTGAAATCGGCTCGGAGCTTCGCTGAAGCACTGACGGCGGGCAAGCAGCGGGAAGCCCGCGCTCCATCGCTACAACCATTCGACAGTCCCGACCCGCCCGGTCAATCTCACGGACAGCTATGCGCAGTCTCCTTCTCGTCTTGCTGTTCGCGTTCCTTCCTATCGTCTCCGGCGCGGACTGGCCGCAGTGGCGCGGCCCGGATGAGAACGGCATTTCCGCCGAGCGACTGCCCGCGAAGCCGGACTTCACCACCGTCCTTTGGCAGAAGAAAGTCGGCACGGGTTTCTCCACAGTCGTGGTCGCGGAGGGCCGCGTCTTCACGCTCGGGCACAGCGGGGCAAAGGACGGCGGGAGCGAGACGGTCTGGTGCTTTCACTCAGAGACCGGCGCGGAACTCTGGCAGCACAGCTACCCGGCCCCGTTGATTGCGCGCTTCTACGAGGGAGGGCCAGGCGCGACGCCCACGGTGCGCGGCGGAAAAGTTTTCACTTACAGTAAACACGGCCGACTGCATTGCTACGAAGCGGCTACGGGCAAGGTGATTTGGCAACGCGACATGCTGGCCGAAGCCGATCTGGACGAACCGCCGGAGTGGGGCTTCGCGTGCTCGCCCTATTTCCTGACCGACGACACCTTACTCATCGAGGCGGGGGCCACGTTCGCGCTCGATGCGGCGACGGGAAAAGTGCGCTGGAAGAGCCAGCGCTTCACCCCCGCCTACGGCACGCCGAAGGCCTTCACTGCGGGCGGGCGCAAGCTCATCGCGGTGATGAAGACCGAAGGCTTGGTGGTGCTGGACGCAGGCAACGGCGCGACCGTGGCCACGGCAGATTGGAAGACTTCCTTCGACACAACGGCCACCACGCCGATCATTCACGGCGCGAAGATTTTCATCTCCACCGGCTACGACCGGGGCTGCGCGGTCTTCGAGCTGGCGGGCGACCAACTGAAGAAGAGCTACGAGCACAAGCTCCTGTCCAACCACATGAACAACAGCGTGCTGATCGACGGGCATCTCTACGGCTTCGACGGCACCGCGCACCGGGGCCGGCCCACGGAGTTCGTCTGCCTCGAACTCGCCACCGGGAAGGAGCAGTGGCGCGTGCCCCCCGCAGTGGGATTGGGCTGCGGCTCCGTGATGGCCACAGCCGACGGCACGCTGCTGATCCTGAGCGAGCGCGGGGAACTGCTCACGGCCCCGGCGACGACTGCTGGGTTCAAAACGACCGCCCGGCACCAAGTGCTCGGGGGTCGTTGTTGGACGGTCCCGGTGCTGGCCCACGGACGCATTTACTGTCGCAACGCGCGCGGAGACTTGGTCTGCGTGAAGGCGGGGGATGGAGCGCTGAAAGTTGAGCGTTGAAGGTTGTCCCTCCCGTTCCTTAACCTCCGCCCATGCAACACCCGCAACACAACGGCTTCGTCAAGGAAGACCCCTGGCGCATCTTCCGGATCATGGCCGAGTTCGTGGACTCCTTTGAGACGCTCTCCCACCTCGGCCCCGCCGTGACTGTCTTCGGCTCCGCGCGCACGAAGCCGACCGACCCCTACTACAAGGCCGCCGTGGAAATCTCGCGCGGCTTCGCCAAGCACAACCTCGCCGTCATCACCGGCGGTGGCCCCGGCATCATGGAGGCGGCGAACCGTGGCGCGGCGGAGGCAAAGGGCAAGTCCGTGGGCCTGAACATCGAACTGCCGTTCGAGCAAAAGGGCAACCGCTACACGAACGTCCCCGTCAACTTCCACTACTTCTTTTCGCGCAAGGTCTGCTTCGTGAAATACAGCATGGGCTTTGTTTTCATGCCCGGCGGCTTCGGCACGCTCGATGAGTTTTTCGAGGTCCTCACGCTCGTGCAGACCGAGCGCATCTCGCGCTTCCCGCTCATCTGCTACGGCACGGACTACTGGGGCGGCCTGCTCAAGTGGGCCAAATCCTCGCTCGGAAAAAACGGCTACATCAGCCCCGGCGACCTCGACCTCGTCACGCTCACCGATGACCCGCAGGAAGTGATCAAGCTGATCCTCGACTACAAGCGCCGCATCGGTCCGCCGGAGAGTGTCCCGCAAGCGTTCGCCTGAGTTTTGTCCTGCTCGTAATCTTAATCCTAATCTTGCTCCGTCCGTTGGGGTTCAAAGCCGGAAGGCTGGATTAGGAGCAAGCGGAGCCGGCGTCACAGTCTCGTTCACTCCTCCGCCGCCACCACGAGATTCCCCATGATGTAGTCCTTCCGCTCGGGCGTGTTCTTGCCCATGTAGAAGGTGAGGATGCTCGCGGCGTCCGGCTTCGAGGCGTATTCCACCTGGCTCATTTTCATGCCCTTGCCGATGAACTGCTTGAACTCGTTGGGTGAAATCTCGCCGAGGCCCTTGAAGCGCGTGATCTCGCAGCTCTTGCCCAGCTTCGCGGACGCTTTGTCGCGCTCGGCTTCGCTGTAGCAGTAGATCGTCTCGTGCTTGTTGCGCACGCGGAAGAGCGGCGTCTCCAGCACGTAGAGATGGCCGTCGTGGACCACCTGCTCGAAGAACTTCATGAAGTAGGTGATCATCAGGTTGCGGATGTGCATCCCGTCCACGTCGGCATCGGTCGCGAGGATGACCTTCTCGTAGCGCAGCCGGTCGAGGTTGTCCTCAATGTCGAGGGAGCGCATCAGGTTGTAGAGTTCGTCGTTCTTGTAAACGATGTCGCGCTTGAGATCCCACACGTTGAGCGGCTTGCCCTTGAGGGTGAAGACCGCCTGCGTGTTCACGTCGCGGCAGCTCGTGATGGAGCCGGCGGCGGACTGGCCCTCGCAGATGAAGACCATCGAGCCGCGGCCCTTGTCCTTCTTCCGGTCGAAGTGGACCTTGCAGTCCTTGAGCTGCGGGATGCGCAGCGTGACGGACTTGGCCCGCTCACGGGCAAGCTTCTTCACGTCCTGCAGCTCTTTGCGAAGCTGCTTCGTGTCCTCGACCTTCCCCATGATTTGCTCCGCGACCGCTTTGTTGCGGTTGAAGAAATGGAGCAACTCCTCGCGCACCTTGTTGACCAGCTCGGTGCGGATCTCCGTGT
>CAMBZO010000301.1 GCA_945872195.1 Akkermansia muciniphila
GCCATCTGGAACTCGAACTCGAAGTCCGACACGGCCCGCAGCCCGCGGATGACCGCCTGCGCGTCGCACCCGCGCACGTAGTCCACCAGCAGCCCGTCGAAGATGCGCGTCTCGACGTTGCGCAGCCGGCGCGTGGCTCCCCGCACCAGCGCGCACCTTTCCTCCGGGGTGAAGAGGGGCTGCTTCTCCCCGTTCTGCGCCACCGCCACGATGACGCGGTCGAAGAGCCGCGCCGCCCGCGCGATGACATCGAGATGGCCGTTGGTGAGCGGGTCGAAACTGCCGGGGTAGACTACCGTGCGCATGCCGTGAAATTCAGAGCCGGGCTGGAATTGCGCAAGGCAATTGCAACCTGGAAACCGCAGTTAACGCAAAGTCGCAAAGACGCAGCGGAGAAGGAAGTGAGTTGGGTCGCCAAGCTGAAACGCGTTCACCTGCTCGGTGTGCGGCGGGAGCGAATCCAGCCCCGTCGGTTTTCTTTGCGGCCCCGCGGCTTGGCGTCTTGGCGTTAAAATTCAACTGCCGGATTTAGGTTCACCGTCTCCACGGATGGCGGGACGGACTCACCGGCAGCCTGGCCACGAGGGCGGAAAAGCACGGCCGCGACCGCGTGCCTCCCGCCGTCGGGCGCGGTGTAGGACTTTTTCAGTTGGCGGACCTCAAGCAGTGACACAGACATGTGAGAGCAAAACGAGCATGTGAGCGCGGATCATTCCCTTCGCGCCGCGGCCGACCCATAGAAGAGGTCGTGGTAGAGGTAGGTGATCATCGTGAACGCCAGCGGGACTGTCAGCAGCAGGCCCACGCCCAAGGCCAGCGCGCCGATGGCGCTGATGATACCGGTCACAATGAAGAACCACAGGACGCGGAAGAAGTGTTTGCCCACCTGGCTGCGGCTCAGGCTCATGGCCGGCCAGAATTCCATTCGCTTGTCGATGATGAGCGGCATTGTCAGCGCCCAGCTCACGCTCAGATAGATCGTCACGAGAGCGCCGAGGAATGTGAGCAGGCCTCCGACGACGACCAGTCCACCGGTCATAGCGGTCGCGTTTCCGCGCCCTGCAGCGGCTCCGGAGATGCCCGCCACGACCAGCATCGCAATGCCCGGCATGATACTCAGGGAGGAAAGTATCCCGCTCACGATCTGCGCCAGCATCAGATTGGCGAAGCTCGGCCCGAACCCGGCGAACGCGTCGCCCACAGTCGTCTCCTGGCCGCGAACTTTCTTCAGGAAGAACCAATACAGACCGCCAATGAGCGGGCCGTTGACGAACAGAGCGAGTAGCACGCCCAAGAAAGGAATCACGTTGGCGACCACCATCACGATGAACACCAGTGCGCAGGCACCGATGATGGACCCGGCGTGTTCTTTGAACACCGCCCAAGCGCGGCTCAGGCAGTGACCGATTGAAACTTCGTAGTCCTCGGGCGGTGCCTGGTTTACGGGGGACATGAGAATGTCTGCGCTCGGGCTCGCCGCCGCGCCGGCCATCGCGACTGGAGGAGGGGCGGCTGCCTCGGGAACGCCGGACACCACGCTATACGGCTGCCAGTCCGCCATGCCCTCGCGCCAGACCTTTGTGTCACCGGTCACGACGCGATCCTTGACGAGCGCCTGCAATTGTTCCTCGGTGACGGGTCCCTGCTGCTGTTGTCCGACGGCGTAAAACCAGTTCATAGGTGGCTGAAATGTGTCCTTCCTCTGCCAGAGGGAACGGGGGAAGCCAAGCTTTTTGAAGATGAAAGCGGAGTGCTTTTCCTCCCCGCCTTGCTTCGGAGTCCGGACGACGTTATCCCTTTGGGCCATGACCATCGGCGTGCCCAAGGAAATCAAGGCTCAGGAGAACCGCGTCGCCCTGCTGCCCTCGGCGGCCTACCAGCTCATCAAGCACGGGCACCAAGTCATCGTCGAGCGCGGGGCCGGCACGGGGTCCGGCTATCCTGACAGCGATTACGAGCAGGCCGGCGCGAGGCTCGTTGCTGAGCACGCTGCCGTCTTCGCCGCGGCCGAGTTGATCGTCAAGGTGAAGGAGCCGCTCCCAGACGAGTATCCGCTGCTGCGTCCCGGCCAGTTGCTCTTCACTTACCTGCATCTCGCCGCCAATCGCGACCTGACCGATGCGCTCCTGAAGTCCGGCGCGACGGCCATCGCCTACGAGACCATCGAGGTCAACCGCCGCCTGCCGCTGCTCGAACCCATGAGCGAAATCGCCGGCCGCATGAGCGTGCTGGTGGGCGGCTACTTCCTCGCCAAGCACTGCGGCGGCAACGGCGTGCTGCTCGGCGGCGTGCCGGGCGTCTTGCCGGGCAAGGTCGTCGTGCTCGGCGGCGGCGCCGCGGGCATCAACGCCGCCCGCATGGCGCAGGGCCTCGGCGCGGACGTGACCATCCTCGAAGTGGACCTGGAGCGGATGCGCTTCCTCGACATCACGCTGCACACCGCGCACACGCTCTACTCGAACGAGGCGCACGTGATGGAAATCCTGCCCACCGTGGACCTCCTCATCGGCGCGGTGCTCGTGCCCGGCGCGAAGGCTCCCAAGCTCATCCGCCGCGAGATGCTGCGGAGGATGCGCCCCGGCAGCGTGCTCGTGGACATCGCCATTGACCAAGGCGGCTGCGCTGAAACTTCACGACCCACGACGCACCACGACCCGGTCTTCACCGAGGAAGGCGTCCTCCACTACTGCGTTGCAAACATGCCCGCCGCGTATGCCCGCACCGCCACGCAGGCGCTCACGAACGTCACCCACCGCTACCTTGAGCAGCTCGCTGACCTCGGTCTCGCCGGGGCCTGCGAGCGCCAGCCCGCGCTCTTGGGCGGCATCAATGTGCAGGCCGGCCGGGTCACCTGCCGCGCCGTCGCCGACGCCCACGGCCTGCCCTTCAGCCCTCCAGTGGCATAGCAGTCGCGGGAATTCGGGCTTGGCCTAGCTTGGAAGATTTGCTGCGCCGTGTGCTCTTGGCTCCGCGCCCGCCTGTGCTACGCTCTCGCCAAGATGACGACTTCGCTTCGATTTTTAGGCCTGCTCGCGGTGACTGCTTCGCTGCTCTCCGCCCCCGCCCGTGCCGGCACGATCTCAACCTTCGCCGGCAACGGTCTCGCTGGTTTCTCTGGCGATGGCGGGCCGGCCAAGGCGGCGCAAATCAACAATCCCTTCGGCGTCGTGCGCGGGCCGGACGGTAACATCTGGTTCTGCGAATACTCCGGCCAGCGCGTGCGCAAGGTCACGGCGGACGGCAAGATCCACACCGTCGCGGGCAGTGGCCAGAAGGGTTACTCGGGCGACGGCGGGCCCGCGCTGCAAGCCACGTTCAACCTCCCGCACGAGATTCGTTTCGACCGCGCGGGCGACCTCTACATCGTGGACATGGGCAACCACGCCGTGCGCAAGGTGGACCTAAAGTCCGGCGTCATCACGACCTTCGCCGGCACGGGCAAGGCGGGTTACTCCGGTGACGGCGGCCCGGCGAAGGACGCGACCTTCAAACAGCCGCACAGCATTCAGTTCGACCCCGCCGGTAACCACCTCTTTATCTGCGACATCGGCAACCACGCCATCCGCATGGTGTATATGAAGACCGGCGACATCGGCACCTTCGCCGGCACGGGCAAGGCCGGCCCCACGCCGGACGGCTCACCCATCTCCCGCGCCTCGCTCAACGGCCCGCGCTCGCTGGACTTCGACGCCGCCGGCAATCTCTGGCTCGCCACGCGTGAAGGGAACCAAGTCTTCAAGTTCGACCTGAAGGCAGGGAAGATTCAGCACATCGCGGGCACGGGGAAGAAAGGCTTCACCGGCCACGGTGGCCCGGCGAAGGAGGCGACGTTATCCGGCCCCAAGGGCATCGCCGTCGCGCCCAATGGCAACGTGTATCTCGCCGACACCGAGAGCCACAGCGTCCGCATGGTGGACATGAAGCGCGGCACGCTCGAACTCATCGCCGGCACCGGCACCGAGGGCGACGGCCCGGACGGCGACCCGCTCAA
>CAMBZO010000302.1 GCA_945872195.1 Akkermansia muciniphila
AGTGGAGTCTACCTCCACAGCGGGCACCGCACCCACCTCCCAGCCTCGACTTCCACCAGCTCCGGCGCTTTCTGCGAGCAGTCGCTTTGCGCCTTGGGGCAGCGCGGGTGGAAGCGGCAGCCGCTGGGGAACTGGCCGAGGTTGGGCACGCTGCCGGGGATGGCCTGGAGCCGCTCGTGCTCGTTGCCGAGCTGCGGCACGGAGCTCATCAACGCCTGCGTGTAGGGGTGCAGCGGGCGCTGGAGCAGGGCGCGCGCGGGGGACAGTTCGACGATCTGGCCCGCATACATCACGGCCACGCGGTCGGCGATGTCGCCCACGATGCCGAGGTTGTGCGTGATGAGCAGGATGCTCATGCGCAGGCGCTGCTTGAGCTCGCGGAGCAGCTCGAGGATTTGCGCCTGGATGGTCACGTCCAACGCGGTGGTCGGCTCGTCGGCCACGAGGAGCTTCGGCTCGCTGGCCAGTGCCATCGCAATCATGATGCGCTGCTGCATGCCGCCGGACATCTGGTGCGGGTAATCGCGGATGCGCGATTCGGGCGCGGGGATGCCGACGAGTTTCAGCAAGCGGATGACCTCGTCGTCGGTGGCGAACTGCGGACGGTGGAGCTGGAGCGATTCCTTGATCTGGTTGCCGACGCGGAAGACGGGGTTGAGCGAGGCGCTCGGCTCCTGGAAGACGTAGCTCACCACGCCGCCGCGGATGGAGCGCAGCTCGCGTTGGTCCATCTTCAGCACGTCGCGGCCGTTGAGGAAAATCTCGCCGCCGACGTAGCGCGCGGGCGGCGTGGGCACGAGGCGCGCGATGGAGAGGGCAGAAACGCTCTTGCCGCAGCCGCTCTCGCCGACGAGGCAAAGTGTCTCGCCCTCCGCGATGGTGAAGGACACGCCGTCCACGGCGCGCACGGCATCTTTGCCGGTGCCGAATTCGAGCTGGAGGTTTTTGATTTCGAGGAGAGGCATATTTTCACCACAGAGACACAGAGAACACCGAGAGGAAATGGCAAATTGGCTTCATTCTTTCTCTGTGTCCCAGTGGTTAAAGAGGTTCAGCTTTTGGCATCGGCGGCATCTCGTATTCCGTCGCTCTGGAAGTTGAAAGCCAGAACTAGCGTTTCTGGCCGAGCCAGAGCATCAGCATCGGCAGCAGGATACCCAGTGCGAGGCAGAGCCAGACGGGCCAGACTGGTTTGAGCATTTTGAAAGAGAGGACCAGACCCAGCGCGATGGTGAGCGTCGCGGCAATGGACATCACCACGACCAACGCCTTGAAGAACTTGGGCGAGGACGGCTTGTCCAGTTCGTTGTCGGTCGGGTAAATCTGGTCCGAATGCACGACGCGGAATTTTTGCAGGAGCGACTCGGCCTCGCTGGGGTGCTTGAGGCGGTTGAGGTTCACGGTCTGATACCAGCCGGTGAGAATGTAGAAGAGCAGCAGCGGCGTGAAGAAGCAGCCGAGGAAGAGATGCGCGCGCCGGATGAACTTCATACGCGGCTCACTTCTCAGGGATGGGGATGAAGAGCTTCTGGCCGGCGCGGAGTCTGTTCATGTCCGCACCGGGGTTGGCGGTCTCGAGCTGCTTGAGGGTGAGCTTGCCGGCGCGGCCCTTGGCCTTCTGGTCGTCGTTGTAGGCCTTGAGGATTTCCAGCGCGGTCTGGTTTTTCTCGACGAGGTGAAAAACGCCGGTGTCGGGAACTCCTGACGGATGGGGGCGGGAGTTGGCGTCCGTCGCGGGGGCGGACTTGGTCTTGCCGACTTTGGGCGTGGGAGTTGGCGTGAACGGCGGCGGAGCGCTCCCGGCTGCGCCCATCAACTTGCTGAGTTCCTTGAGCTGCTCGACGAACCACTTCTTGTCGGCCTCGCGCCGCTGCTCGCTGTCCTTGAGCGCCCGCTCCAACTGCGCCAGCTCATCCTTGCTCGCGGTGAGCTTGAGGAGGTTGTTGTTTGAGTTCGCCCGCTCGACAGCAGCCCGGCTGAGCTCGGTGACGACGGTGTCGACCGAGGAAAGTTTTTTGCGCAGCGAGTCGTTGGCCTCCTTCACCGACTCGAGGTCGCGCTCGACGCGGCGCAGGCGGTCCTCCAATTCCTGACGCGCGACGTCGGCGACGATGTTTTGTGCGGGCGCACCGCCGGGCAGCGCGAGCAGAGCGCCGAGCGCTGTGGCGAGGAGAAGTCGTTTCATGGTGCGACAATAGGAAAGCGCCGCCTGCGGGGGCAAGCGCGGATGCACGTTTGCGCCTCTTCCTGCTCCTAATCGTAATCTTGCTCTTAATCCGCCCCGGTTCTGGCCCGCCGCAGGATTCAGATTACGATTAAGATTAAGTGTAAAAACCGAGTCTCCCGCGAAATCTCCTGTTGCCATTCCGTCCGCAGGTCGTGTAGAAGCCCGCGCTATCGCATGGGTAAATCTCTCATCATCGCGGAAAAACCTTCGGTCGCCGGTGACATCGCCAAGGCGCTCGGCGGCTTCACCAAGGACAAGTCCGGCGAGTTCTACGAGAGCCCGACGCACCTTGTCTCGTCCGCCGTAGGGCATTTGCTCGAACTCGTCGTGCCCGAGGAACACGACGTCAAGAAGGGCAAGTGGACGTTCAAGCATCTGCCGCACATCCCGCCGCAGTTCGGCCTGCGGCCCATCGAGAAGTCCGCCGACCGCCTGAAAGTCCTCCAGCGCCTCCTCAAGCGGAAGGACGTGGACGCCGTCATCAACGCTTGCGACGCCGGGCGCGAAGGCGAACTCATCTTCCGCCGCATCACCGACTACACGAAGGCCAAGCAGCCCATCCAGCGCCTCTGGCTCCAGTCCATGACCGCCGGGGCCATCCGCGACGGCTTCGCGCAGCTTCGCACGGACGTCTCGATGCGCCCGCTCGCCGACGCCGCCGAGAGCCGCGCCGAAGCCGACTGGCTCATCGGCATCAACGGCACGCGGGCAATGACCGCCTTCAACAACAAGACCGGCGGCTTCAACCTCACGACCGTCGGACGCGTGCAGACGCCCACGCTGGCCATCCTCGTCGAGCGCGAGGCGAAGATTCGCAAGTTCGTCGCGCGCGATTACTGGGAAGTCCTCGGCACCTTCGATGCGAAGGCCGGGCAATACGAAGGCCGCTGGCTCGACGAAAAGTATCAGCGTAACACGGCGAAGGACGCCGACGCCGAAATCAAGGCCGAGCGCCTTTGGACAAAGGCCGAGGCCGACGCGCTCGTGGCCAAGTGCCTGGGCAAGCCCGGCATCGTCACTGAGGAGAGCAAGCCCAGCACGCAGCTCTCGCCGGGGCTTTACGACCTCACCACGCTCCAGCGCGAGGCGAACGGCCGCTTCGGCTTCAGCGCGAAGAACACGCTCGGCCTCGCGCAGGCGCTCTACGAGAAGCACAAGGTTCTCACCTACCCGAGAACGGACTCCCGCGCACTGCCGGAGGATTACATCCCCACGGTGAAGAAGACGCTCGACTCGTTGCGCGACCTCGCCGGCTACAGCGGCCCGGCGGAAAAGATTCTGACCAACGGCTGGGTTCATCCGAACAAGCGCATCTTCAACAACGCAAAAATCTCCGACCATCACGCCATCATCCCCACCGGCGTGTTGCCCAAGGGCCTCTCCGAGCCGGAGCAGAAACTCTACGACCTCGTCACGAAGCGCTTCCTCGCCGTGTTCTTCCCGGCGGCGGAATATCTGGAGACCGTCCGCATCACGCGCGTCGAGGGCGAGCCGTTCAAGAGCGCCGGCAAGGTGCTCATGAAGGCCGGCTGGCTCGAAGTCTATGGCAAGGAAGCCGCCACCGACGACGACGCGCCCAGCCTCGTGCCCGTCCAGCAGGGCGAGCAGGTGAAGACCGCGAACGTCGAGGCCAAGGGCAGCCAGACCAAGCCCCCGGCGCGTTACACGGAAGCCACGCTCCTCGGCGCGATGGAGAGCGCGGGCAAGCTCGTCGAGGACGAGGAACTGCGCGAGGCCATGAGCGAGCGCGGCCT
>CAMBZO010000303.1 GCA_945872195.1 Akkermansia muciniphila
TGACGGACATTGTCTTCGTCGAGTTGCCCGCCGTGGGTCGCAATGTAAAGGCCGGCGAAGCGTGCGCGGTGGTCGAGTCCGTGAAGACGGCCAGCGACATCTACGCGCCGGTCAGCGGCGAAGTCATCGAGGTCAACAAGACGGTGACGGACGATCCCGGCTTGGTGAATGGCGAGCCCTACACGGGCGGTTGGTTCTTCAAGCTGAAGCTGGCGGATGCGGCGGAGGTGGGCACGCTGCTTACGCCGGAGGCTTACAAGGCGCAGATTGGTGGATGAAGAGTTGATCGATGGGGAGTTGATAGCTGGACTTCGCTTTCGAGGACGGTGCGCGCCTCTCAACACTCAACTCCCCAACTCTCAACTTTCCCCAATTACGCCGACACAATATTGTTCCGCACGGCGTAGCGCACGAGTTCCCCGACGGAGTGGAAGCGCAGTTTGCGCATGATGTTTGTGCGGTGCGTCTCGACGGTCTTCACGCTGATGTTCAAGACGCTGGCGGCTTCCTTGTTGCTCTTCCCCTCGGCCAGCAGTTGCACGATTTCCTTCTCGCGCGGCGTGAGCCGGCTGCCGATGTCCTCCGCTTCGAGGGCCTGCACGCCTTCCTTGAGCGTGCTGTCGGAAACCATCTGCGAAATGCGCGAGGTGAAGTAGTTCTTGTGCACGCTGAGGGATTTCACGGCGGCGACCAGCTCGCGCCCGGCATCGGACTTGAGGATGTAGCCGCGCGCGCCGACCTTGAGCGCCTCGGCCGCGATTTGCTCGGACTCGTGGACGGTGAGGATGAGAATCTCGGTGTGCGGGAGGAGCTTCTTGATTTGTCGCGCGGCTTCGAGGCCGTTCAACTCCGGCATCGTCACGTCAAGCACCACTACGTCCGGCAAGGTGGCCTTGGCTTTCTCGACGGCCTGACGTCCGGTGCTCGCCTCGGCGACAACCTGCCAGCCAGGCTGATCGTCGAGGAGCGCCTTCATGCCGGCGCGGACGATGTCGTGGTCATCTGCGATGAGTAGTTTGAGTGTGCTCATAATTGTTCTCCGGGTAGCGGCACCACGACCATGACGGTCGTGCCGCGGCTGTTTGAGTTGATTTCCAAGGCTCCGCCAAATTGACGCACGCGCTCCCAGACTCCCGCAATGCCGACGCCCAGCGCGGAGACGTTGCCGTGCACTTTCTCCAGCTTCTCCGGCGGAATGCCAGTGCCCTCGTCGCGCACTTCGAGGACGATCTCGCCGGGCTGGCGCGTGAGCTTGATGAAGGCGGTCTTGCTGCCGGAGTGGCGCGCGACGTTCGTCAATGTCTCCTGCACGATGCGGAAGATGGTGACTTCGATATCGGCGGGCAGGCGCTCGAATTCGGAGGGCGCGTCCACCTCGGTCTTGATGCCGCTCCGCTGGGTGAAGCCGTTGGCCAGCCAACCGATGGCCGCGAGGAGGCCCGCTTCCTCCAGCAGCGGCGGGTGCAGCAGGTAGGAGATCGTGCGGATCTCGCGCGAGGTCTGCTCCGCCATCGCGGCGGTGTCGGCGACCAAGTTGCGCATCTTCAGCGGCGCGTCGGGCATGAGGTTTTCGATGCGGGACAAGTTCACGGCGATGGCGGCGAGGGTCTGGCCGGAGTTGTCATGCAGCTCGCGCGCAATGCGTCGGCGTTCCTGATCCTGCGCTTGCATCAAGTGGCCGGAAAGCTGGCGGAGCAATTCCTCCTTGCCCTTGCGGTCGGCGATCTCGGTCTGCAGTGAGCTGTTCGCCCTCGTCAGCTCGTCCGTGCGGTCGTGCTCACGGCGCTCCATGTCGGAGAAGGCGCGTTCCAAGATTTTCTCGCGACGCCAGCGTTGAAGCGACAGCGCGGCGGCGAGCCAGACCATGGCGATGGAGAGCACGCGTGTTGCCATCTCCTCCCCATGTGGCCCGCCGAGCGGCCCGCGCATGAACCCAATGACGGAAAGGACGGTCGCGGCATAGGCCAGGTAGAGTGCGTGCTGGGTGTTTTGCGACCAAAGCGCCAGCAGCACCGGTGCGACGTAGAACGAGGCGACGGGGAAATCCGCGCGCTGGCCGAGGTCGAGGGCCGCGATCACTGAAATGCTCAGGCACGCGGCGGGCACCTGCCAGTTGGCCACGAGCCATTGCGCGGCTGGCAAGGACGGGGCCGCGTCAACCGGCGCGACCTGTCGGCGCGGCGCGGATGCCATGCCACTGGCACTAGCAGGAGAGGCGGACGCGGAAGGCGAGTTCATGCGAGCTGAATTTCTAAAGCTAGTGCTCGCGGCAGGGCGAAGCAAGCGCGGCACGATAGGGTGATTTGTGGAGTGACACGCCCCATGGGAGATCCCAAAAACCTTTGGGTTTTCCTGCGTCCATAGAGGATTCGACACCGCTTGGCCGCTCGTCTATCAAGCGGGCGTGAACTTCTCTTCCATCGCGGGCTTCCTGCTCTGTGCGGCAGTCAGCGCCGCATCAGCCCAGGACTACGACCTCGTTCTGCGCGGCGGCCGCGTCGCGGATGGCACGGGGAATCCCGCCGTCCTCGCCGACGTGGCGGTGAAGGGCGGGCGCATTTCCGCTGTCGGCCGCGTGACCGGCACGGCGAAGCGCACGGTGGATGTGAAAGGGATGGTAGTCGCGCCCGGCTTCGTGGACACGCACACGCACGCGGAGGGCATCGAAGACCAGCCGCTTGCCGAGAACTTCCTCCGCATGGGTGTGACGACGCTCGTGCTGGGAAACTGCGGCGGCTCACGGCTGAACCTCAGCGAGTATTTCAAGGAGCTCGAGGCGACAAACATCTCCCCCAACGTCTGCTCGCTCATCGGCCACAACACCGTGCGACGCCAAGCAATGGGCGGCTCCTTTCTCCGCCCGCCGACGGAGGCCGAACTGGCGCAGATGAAAGGCCACGTCGAGCAGGCGATGAAGGACGGCGCGGTCGGGTTGGCGACGGGCTTGATTTACCTGCCCGGCACGTTCGCGAAGACGGAGGAGATTGTTGAGCTGGCCAAGGTCGCCGGAACGCACGGTGGCATTTACGCCAGCCACATGAGGAGTGAGGGCGAGTCCATCTACAAGGCGCTCGATGAGCTTTTCCGCATCTCGCGCGAAGGCGGCACGCGTGGGCACATCTCGCACATCAAGCTCTCGGGAAAAACCTACTGGGGCCAGACCGCCAAGGTCGTCGCCGCCATCGAGGGCGCGCGCGCCAGCGGCCTCGACATCACGCAGGACCAGTATGTTTATCCCGCGTCCAGCACCGGCCTCTCGCAGCTCATCCCCGACAGCGCGCGCGAAGGCGGGGCGGACAAGTTCCGCGAGCGCATCAGCGACCCGGCGCAGCGCGCGGACATCGCGAAGCGCATGAAGGAAACCCTCCGCAAGCAGGGCCGCGACGACTTCGCCTATGCCGTCATCGCGAACTACTCGAAGGACAAATCACTCAACGGCCTGAACGTTGTTGAGGCGGCGAAGAAGAAGCGCGGCAACGGCTCGCTCGACGACCAGGTGGAACTACTGCTGGAGATTGAGAAGAGCGGTGGAGCCTCCGCGGTCTTCCACGGCATGAGCGAGGACGACCTGCGCGAATTCGCGAAACACCCGAACACGATGTTCGCCTCTGACAGCGGCGTGCGGAAGTTCGGCGAGGGCGTGCCGCACCCGCGCGGCTACGGCAACAACGCCCGCGTGCTCGGCGAGTATGTGCGCGAGCAGAAGTTGCTGCGTCTCGAAGACGCCATCCGCCGCATGACTTCGCTCCCCGCGACGACCTTCAAGCTCAAGGACCGCGGTCTCGTGCGCGAAGGCGCGTGGGCCGACCTCGTCGTGTTCGACCCCGCGAAAGTCACGGACAAGGCCACGTTCAAGGAACCGCACCAATACGCCACCGGCTTCAAGCTCGTCACGGTCAACGGCGTTGTGGTGGTCGAGGACGACAAGCATCTCGGCACGCGGCCAGGCAAGGTGATTCGGATGAACCAGCAGTGAGGGG
>CAMBZO010000304.1 GCA_945872195.1 Akkermansia muciniphila
CTGATGTCCGTGGACGCCGCCGTGGGCGTGGGCACGGGGCCGGGGTCCATGACCGAGACGTGCCAGCCACGCCCGCGCAGCTCAATAGCGGCCGTGAGGCCGAAGACCCCTGCGCCGACGATGACGATGGACTGGGCGGCTGGCATGCGTTGTGAGGCCCACGTTCGCGCCGAACGCAGCGCCGCTTCAAGCTTGCAGCGGAATTTCCCGCTCGCCTTGTGCAGCAGATGCGGCGTGAATCCACCCATGCCACGCGCCTCCCGGAGAACCTTCCTCGCCCGCACGCTCGCGTCCGCCGGAGCATTCGCGGCGGCGCGCGCGCTCCCCGCGTCCGCGCAGGCCGCCGCCGGTTTCCGAATCGGGGCGTTCTCGGCGGATGTGAGTGTGCCGACGGGCCACGGCATGATGGGCGGGGCGTGGCTTTCCAAATCCGTCGCCGACCCGCTCTTCGCGAAGGGCGTCGTCCTCCTCGGCGGCGAGAAACCCGTCGTGCTCGTCTCCGTGGACTGGTGTGAAATCCGCAACGACGCTTTCGACCGCTGGCGCGATGTGCTCGCCGAAGCCGCCGGGACGGACCGCCAGCGCGTGCTCGTCTCCAGCACGCACGTCCACGACGCGCCGGTCGCGGACCTCGAGGCCGAGCGCATCCTGCACGACAACGAGTGCGGCGGGACGGTCTGCAACCTCAAGTTCCACGAGGAAGCCGTCCAGCGCGTGGCGAAGGCGCTGCGCGAAAGTCTCAAGTCCGCCGCGCCCATCACGCATCTGGGCACGGGCCAGGCGAAGGTGGAGAAGGTCGCGTCCAACCGCCGCTACGTCCTGCCCGACGGCACCATTTCCTACAACCGGATGAGCCGGAACCTCAACGTCCTCGCGGCGCAGGCGGACGACGGGGACATTGACCCGATGCTCAAGACGCTGAGCTTTTGGAACGGCAACACGCCGCTTGCTGCTGTCAGCAACTACGCGGTGCATCCCATGAGCTACTACGGCGGCGGCGAGGTCTCGGCGGACTTTCCCGGCATCGCACGGCGGCGGCGGCAGGAGGATTTGCCGAACGTCGCGCAGGTTTATTTCTCTGGTTGCAGCGGCAACGTCACCGCCGGGAAATACAATCCGGGCATGAGGGAGAACCGGGTCGTGCTCGCAGGCCGGCTCTATCAGGCGATGGCCGAGGCGTGGCGCGACACGAAGCGGGTTCCGCTGGCGCAAATGAACTTCCGCTCCGTGCCGCTCACGCTGGAGCCGCGCAATGACCCGGAGGGGTTCACGGTGGAAGGCTCGCAGAAACTGCTCGTGCCGGAGACGAAGCCCTTCGCGCAATGCCTCGCGGCGATGAATCTCTCGTGGCGCAAGCGCGCTGCCGCCGGCCAGCCCATTGACGTGCCCGCCGTGGACTTCGGCCCCGCGCAATTCCTCCTGCTGCCCGCCGAGGCCTACGTCGAGTTCCAGCTTCACGCGCAGGCGGTGCGCCCCGATTCCTTCGTCATGGTCGCGGGCTACGGCGAGAGCGCGCCGGGCTACATCCCCATCGAACGGGCGTGGGCGGAGAAAGACGGCAACCTCGGCGACTGGTGCTGGGTCGCGCCCGGTAGCGAGGCGCGGATGAAGGCGGCGATTGAAGCGGTGTTGAGGAAGTGAGATGTAGCTCCGTGCCGGCGACTGCAAGTCCCCGGCACGGTCCAAGAGCGTTGAGCACCGTTTCCCCTCTTGCTCGAAATCCTGATCCTAATCCTGCTCCGCCTTCGCCCGTCCAAAGGAGCAGGATTAGGATCAGGATTACGAGCAGGAGGAGCCGCCCAACTCACCAACTCATGATCGGGAGCAGGCTGGCGTAGTCGTCGGTCCAAAGCGGAACGACCTTCTTGGTCTTCTCGTCCGTGTTCGGCTTGGCGAGGCCGGTGATGGTGCTCATCAACTCCTTGTTCTTGGTGAGCAGCACCCACGTGGAGCTGTAGATCCACCAGTCTTTGTCGCCGTCGCCATCCGAGACGGAAAGATGCAGGTAGCCGAATTCCTTCGCGAGGTTCTCCACGACGGGTTCCAGATCGAGGTAGCGGTTGGAGATGTGGATGGCGAGGACACCGTTCGTGGCGAGGTGCTTGCCGTAGATGGCCACCGCTTCCTTCGTGAGCAGGTGCACGGGAATGGCGTCGCTGCTGAAGGCGTCGAGGGCGAGGACATCGAAGCGCTGCAGCTCCTTGCGTTCTATCTCGCGTTCCATCGAAAGGCGCGCGTCGCCCAGGATGACATCCACCGTGCCGCCGAGGGCGCGGGTGTCCTTGATGAAGCTGAAGTGGTTCGTGGCGACGCGCAGAACTTCGGCGTTGATTTCGTAGATGCGGACGTAATCGCCCTGCTCGCCGAACGCTGCCGTCGTGCCGGTGCCCAAGCCCACGACCCCGATGCGCTTCTGTTTGCTCGGGAAGTTGCGGATGGCGAGGGCCACGCCGCTGCCTTCGCCGTAGTAGCTGGTGATGCGGCGGCGCTGGTCGGGATCGGTGAGTTGGAAGCCGTGCGTGATGCGACCGTGTTGGAGCAGCAAGTAGCGCGAGCCGGGCGTCTCGGAGCCGTATTCCAGCACGGACATCGCACCGTAAAAATTGCGCGTGGACTCGATGAGGTTGTCCTTCTCGTGGCTCTGGATGAAGAAGGCGAGGCACACAGCCATCGCCACGAGCGAGCTGGCCATCCAGGCGTGGAAGCGCCACCATTGGAAGTCGGGCACGCGCCAGTTCGGCAGGCAGACCAGCCAGACCAGCACGGCGCAGACTGCACAGGACCACGCGAGTTCTGCATAGGTGGTGAAGACGTGCGGCGCGACCACGGCCACCATGAATCCGCCCAGCGCGCCGCCGAGGGAGATCATCAGGTAGTAGCCCGTCAGCCGGCGCGGGTGGGGTTTCTGCGCATAGAGCTCGCCGTGGCAGACCATGCACGCGATGAACATCGTCGTGCAGAACGCTGCAATCTGCCACGTGATGCGCACGCTGTTGATGTCAGCCAACACACAAATCAGCCAGACGAAGCACGCGAGCATCGCGGGGAGAAACACGGGGCGCCAGTAGCCGTGCCAGCTCACGAAGGCGAGGGCGCAGAAGAAGGGAATCAGCCGGTTGGTGGACTTGGCTTCGTGGAGGTTCACCCAGCGCAGCAACTCCTGAAGCGCCTCGCTCTTAGACTGGTCAATCAGCATCGGAATCAGCAGCGCACCGACTCCGGCGAGGGCGACGCCGACCATCAGCGGGCGTTGGAAGCCCACAGGCGCGGAGTCAGCGAAGCACAAGATGAAGGTGAGCAGATAGAGGCTCAAGGGCAGCAGCCACAGGAACGGGATGACGGCCACATCCTGGGTGAGTTTGTTGGTCGTGGAGAGCAACAAGGCTGTGGCGGCCGCAGGCAGCGCGAGCCAGAGCAATTTCTGCCGGAGCGAAGGCGCGGCTGCCGGGTTCTCCAACGTCGCGTCACTCGAGGGGGATTCCTCAGCGGGGTTTTTATTCCAAAGCAGCCACACGCACCACGACGTGAAGGCGACATAGGCTGCGAGTCCCCAGCCCCACGAGAGCGCCTGCAACTCGCGCGGCAGCACTGGCTCGATCAGGAACGGATACGCCAGCAGCGCGAGCAGCGAGCCGATGTTGGACAGCGCGTAGAGGCGGTAGGGGGACTTGTCCGGGTGCAGCCGCGAGAACCACGACTGCATCAGCGGGCCGGTCGTGGAGACGACGAAGTAGGGCAGGCCGATGGTCGCGCCGAGCAGCAGCAGGATGTGCGTGATGGGCGCGTCGCCCGAGGTGGGTTTCCACACGTCAGCGGGGACGATGGGCAACACGGCGAGCGAGATGAGCAGCAGCCCCAGATGCACGACGGCTTGCGCGCGTGGCTTGAGCCAGCGGCTGAGGAAGTGCGCGTAGGCGTAGCCCGCCAGCAGCACGAGCTGGAAGAAGAGCATACA
>CAMBZO010000305.1 GCA_945872195.1 Akkermansia muciniphila
GCGCACGCGCTGGGCTTGCGCAAGCGGCGCATCATCCTGCGCCACATGATTCCCAACGTGCTCGGGCCGGTCATCGTTTACACCACGCTCACGGTGCCGGCGGTGATGCTGCTCGAAGCCTTCCTCAGCTTCCTCGGCCTCGGCGTGCAACCGCCGATGAGCTCGTGGGGTTCGATGATTAAAGACGGCGCGGACCGGATGGAGGAATACTGGTGGATGCTTGTCTTCCCCGCCGGCGCGTTCAGCGCGACGCTCTTCTGCCTGAACTTCCTCGGCGACGGCCTCCGCGACGCGCTCGACGTGCGGGCAAGCAAGGATTGAAATCTTTTTAGCCACAGATGAACACAGATGGAACACAGATAGGGGAGGCAGGAAAAAGAGCTTTGCCCGCATCCGCCCCGCCGTTCCGGCTTCCCATTCCAATCTGTGTTCCATCTGTGTTCATCTGTGGCCAAAACTCCCATGCCCCTGCTTGAAGTAGCCAATCTCCGCGCCTATTTCCACACGCGCAACGGCATCGTGCGCGCGGTGGATGGCGTGTCGTTCAGCGTCGAGAAAGGCGAGACGCTGGGCATCGTGGGCGAGAGCGGCTCGGGCAAATCCGTGACGTGCTACTCGCTCATGGGCCTCATTCCCAAGCCGCCGGGACGCATTGAGAGCGGCACGGCGCGCTTCGACGGCGCGGACTTGCTGACGATGGGCGAGACGGAGCTGAACCAGATTCGCGGCAAGCGCATCGCGATGATTTTCCAGGACCCGATGACCTCGCTGAACCCGTATCTGCGCATCGAGGAACAGCTCATCGAGCCGCTGCTCATCCACGAGAAAATGCCGCGCGCTGAGGCCGTGAAGCGCGCCATTCGCGCGCTGGAGGAAGTCGGCGTGCCGGACGCCGCTCGTCGCATCCGCAGCCATCCGCACGAGTTCAGCGGCGGGATGCGGCAGCGCGTGATGATCGCGATGGCGCTCATCACGCAGCCGGATTTGCTCATCGCCGACGAGCCGACTACCGCGCTGGACGTGACCGTGCAGGCGCAGATTCTTGATCTCATCGCGCGGCTCCAGCGCGAGCGCGGCATGGCGGTAATCTGGATTTCGCACGACCTCGGCGTGGTGGCGAGCTTCTGCCAGCGCGTGCTGGTGATGTATGCGGGCCGCGTGGTGGAGTCGGGCCGGGTGGAGGACATCTTCGCGCGCCCGCTGCACCCCTACAACCGCGCGCTCCAGCGCAGCATCCCGGCGCTGCAAGGCAAGGGCGCAGAGCTTTACACCATCCCCGGCCTGCCCCCCGACGTGTCCAAGCCGCTGCCCGCCTGCGCCTTTGCCGACCGGTGTGAGTTCGCGCAGCCCGAGTGCCGGACAGATGAAGTGGTGCTGAAGGAAGTTGAGCCGGGCCACGCCAGTGCGTGCGTGCGGGTGCAGCGTGGGGAACTGAAACTTTAGGCACAGATGAAACAGAGATTGAACACAGATGAGGCAAGGCCAAGGACTGAGAGGCCGTCTCGGGTTGCTTCTTATCTCTGTTCAATCTGTTTTTCATCTGTGGCTCAAAACCAATGACTCCCTTCCTCGAACTGCGTGACGTGAAGACCCACTTCCCGGTGGAGCACGGCCTTGTGTTCCGCAAGCGCGTGGGGACGGTGCGGGCCGTGGATGGCGTGTCGCTGGCGCTGCGGCAGGGGGAAATCCTCGGGCTGGTCGGCGAGTCGGGCTGCGGCAAGTCCACGCTGGGGCGAACCATTCTCCAGTTGCTCCCGGCGAGCGAGGGCACGGTGGTGCTGGGCGGGCGGAGCCTGACGGCGTTGCGCGGCGCGGAGCTGCGGTCGGCGCGCGCGGACTTCCAGATGATTTTCCAGGACCCGTATGCGTCGCTGAACCCGCGCATGACGGTGTTCGACACGCTGGCGGAGGCGATCCGGGCGCATCACGCGGTGCCGGCGGGCGAACTGCCCGCGCGCGTGGCGGCGTTGATGGAGAAGGTCGGCCTCGCGCCCCGTTACCAGCGGAAGTATCCGCACGAGTTCAGCGGCGGACAGCGGCAGCGCATCGCCATCGCGCGCGCGCTGGCAGTGGAACCGAAGTTGATCGTGGCGGATGAGCCGGTGTCGGCGCTGGATGTTTCGATTCAGGCGCAGATCATCAACCTGCTCGCCAAGCTCTCACGCGAGATGGGGCTGACGCTGGTCTTCATCTCGCACGATCTCTCGGTGGTGCGGCACATCGCGGACCGCATCGCGGTGATGTATCTGGGCAAGATCATCGAGCTGGGGCCGGCGGCGGCGGTGTTCGACCATCCGCTGCATCCCTACACGCAGGCGCTGGTCAGCGCGGTGCCCGTGCCGGACCCGGCGCGCGAGAAGCTGCGCCAGCGCGTCGTGCTCGCGGGCGATCCGCCTTCGCCGCTGAACCCGCCGAGCGGTTGCGCGTTTCACCCGCGTTGCCGGTTTGCGGTGGAGGCGTGCAAGGCGACGGGGCCAGCGCTGGAAGAAATTTCTCCCGGACGCGATGTGGCATGTCTCCGGGCGCGGGAGCTTCAGGCGGGTTCGTAGTCGAACTTTCAGGTTGCGGCCAACTGCGGGCGGCCAAGTCGCGGGCAGAACGCGCTGTGGAGGTGATGTGAATAGATGTTTCAGTGAAGGGCTTTTGCTGCGACAGTCGGTTGCTCGTTTTTGAATATGGACATCTCATCCGCCACTTTTTTCCGCAGCGCCCCGGACCTGGACTCGTGTCCGGACGAGTCGCTGCCGGAGTTCGCCTTCATCGGGCGCTCCAACGTGGGCAAGTCGTCGTTGCTCAACATCATCGCAGGCCAGCAGGGCCTGGCCCGGGTTTCCGCCACGCCGGGGTTCACCAAGCTCATCAACATGTTCACGATGAACAAGACGTGGCGGTTGGTGGACCTGCCGGGCTACGGGTGGGCCCATGTGGCGCGGCAGGACAAGGCCAAGTTCAACGCGGCGGTGGCCAATTACCTGTGTAACCGCCCGAACCTCTGTCTGGTCTTCGCGCTGGTTGATTCCAGCCTGCCGCCGCAAGAGATGGATTTGGAATTCGTGGAATGGCTCGCCGAAAATTCCGTCCCCTTCGTGCTCGTCTTCACCAAGACCGACAAGGTGAATGCCATCACGGTTCAGGCGAACATCGCGGCGTTCTCGGAACGGATCTCCGACTGGTGCGAGAAGCTGCCGGAGATTTTCACCTGTTCCTCAGTGGCGAAGCATGGCCGGCGGGAGTTGCTCGGGGTGATCGGGGCGGCCATGGCTGATTATCAGGCGCAGGCATCGGTGGTCGCTGACGATGTTTCACCGGATGCAATGGTTCGGATCGTCACCCCGCCGGCCAAAAGCCCGGGCGTGAAGGGGCCGGATTCTCGTGGCACCCAAGCCAAATCGCGGCGGCCTTGGTGAACGCGTCGGCAAGCCGCGTGCGGGTCGGTTCGGGGGGTCAGATCACTTCAAACTCGCGCGCTTCGAGCGCATTCCTGCCCGCCTTCTGATTGGAGCGTGGCTCGGGTTGGGCGAAGCCGTTCAAGTCCACGGCGCGGGCGCGCAGGGAATATTTGCCGTGGGCCAATCCTTTGAGCGAGGCGGACCATGAAACCATGCTGTAGCGCAACGGCCACGTCGCCGGCTGGCCGGTCTGCGGATTGAAGCCGAGGATTTGCCGTGAGGAGACGCCGGCGGGAAGAACAGTGCTCCAGTCGGCGGGCGGGGCTTCGAGCTGAGTCTCGGTCCATTGCTCGGCGTCGTCGGCCTTCGCATCCGCACGGCTGAGCGAATACTCGACGCGTTTCAGCCCAGACAAACCGGAGATGACGAGGCCGCTCACGGTGATGATCCGGCCGATGGGGATTTTTGCCGGGAGGCTGTCGAGATACGCGGCGGTCTTGAGGGGGGACTCGGGATCGTTGTTCTGTTCGGCGTAGGTGTCATTGGCGCGGTAGTCGTT
>CAMBZO010000306.1 GCA_945872195.1 Akkermansia muciniphila
GACCTCGACGACATGGTCACGCAAGTCCTCACCGCCTCGATGGGCGTGACCATCAACTGCGCCCGTTGCCACGACCACAAGCTCGACCCCATTTCGCAGCGCGAATACTACGGCCTCTGGGCGGTCTTCGCCGGCGTGAAGCGTGGCGACCGCGAGCTGGACCCCGCCGCCAACGCGCGTCGCGAGACCGAGCGCAAGCAGCTCCAGACGCGGCTCCGCGCAGTCTCCGCCGAGCTGGGCCGCCTCTCCGGCGAGGGCCTCGACCTCGCGGACATGGTCGGCGGCGGCAACGGTCGCGGCACGGGCACGAAGGGCGCGGGCCTCGACCTCCGCAGCGGCAACGTCGTGAAGGATAAGCTCGGCTACCACCGCGACATCCAGCTCAACCGCCTGCAAAAGCCCGAGTGGTCGGATGCGAACACGCCGAAGTTCGTGCAGTGGATTTTCGTGCCGGACGGCAAAGCGCCCGTGCCCATCGCCTCGCAAGTCACCGTCAGCAATCTCCCGCCCACCTCCGGCCACGCGTGGGACGCTATTCGCAACGGCGCGTTGAACGCCCAAGTCTCCACCACGCTCGACGGCGTGGACTTCGCGGCGGCTGGCCATTCGCTCCTCGGCCTGCACGCCAACGCCGGCATCACCTTCAACCTCGCCGAGATTCGCAAGGCCAGCGGCTTCGCGAAGCTCCGCTTCACCGCGCTGGTCGGCTTCGGTGCGGGGCCGCCGGCTGCTGCGACCCGCGCGGACTTCAGCATGTTCGCGGGCAAGGAGCTGCTCTTCCAGAAGCTCAAGCTGCGCAAGGACGAGTCCGCCCGCGTGGACGTAGCGCTCCCGGACACCGCCGAGACGCTCACGCTCGTCGCCACCGATGGCGGGGACGGCATCGGTAACGACCTACTCTTCCTCGGCGACGCGAAACTCTCGCTGGCTGTCGAAGCGCAGTCGCTCGCCGCCGCCGCCCGCGCGCGCATCGAAACCTTGCGTGCGGAGGAGAAGCAGTTGACCGCCGCGCTCGCCGCGAAGGTCGACGGCGACAAGGTTTATGCCATCACCAGCTCCGAGCCGCCCGTGGTGAAAGTGCTCCGGCGCGGCAACCCCGAGGACGCGCAGGAGGAAGTCGCGCCCGGTGTGCTGGCTTGCGTGAAGCACGCGCCCGCCGACTTCGCCCGCGCCAAGACCGAGGGCGAGCGTCGCCTCGCGTTGGCCGAGTGGATTACGCATCCCGCGAACCCACTCACGCGCCGCGTGCTGGTGAACCGTCTCTGGCACCACCATTTCGGCGTTGGCCTCGTGGACACGCCCAGCGACTTCGGCAAAGGCGGCGGCGTCCCGTCGCACCCCGAGCTGCTCGACTGGCTGGCGGAGGAGTTTCTGACGCGCGGCTGGTCGGTGAAGGCGATGCATCGGTTGATATGCACGAGCGCGGCTTACCGGCAGGTGTCGGGGTATGAGAGTGTGAGTGTGCGAGGGACAAAGGGAGCAGCGTCAGCCGCTCCCTCACTCCCTCACTCTCACACCCTCACACCCTCACACCGCCTCGACGCCTCGAACCGCCTCCTCTGGCGTCAGCACCCCCGCCGCCTCGACGCCGAGTCCACGCGCGACGCCGTGCTCGCCGTCAGCGGCAAGCTGAACCTCGCGGCGGGCGGCCCCGGCTTCCGCGACTTCAAATACACCGAGGCCTACGCGCCCATCTACGACTACATCACCGCCGACACGCCGGAGCTGTGGCGGCGTAGCATCTACCGCTTCGTCGTGCGCACCACGCCGCACACGTTCATGACCACGCTCGACTGCCCGAACCCCGCGAACCTCACGCCCGCGCGCACCGCCACCACCACCGCGCTGCAAGCCCTCGCACTCTCGAACAACGAGTTCATCCTCCAGCAGGCCCGCCACTTCGCTGCGCGCCTCGAACGCGCGGCGGGCGCGGACGCCGCCTCCCAAATCACCCGCGCCTTCCACCTCGCCTTCGCCCGCCCGCCCACGCGGGAGGAACTCGCCGGAGCTACCCAACTCGTCCGCAGCGACAGCCTCTTCGCCCTCTGCCGGATGCTGCTGAACGCGAATGAATTTGTTTATGTGGATTGAGCCATGAACTCCCCTTACGCCAGCAACCTCCGCCAGCGCTCCGCCACCCGCCGCGACTTCCTCTGGCAACTCGGCGGCGGCCTCGGCGGCGTGGCGCTCACCACGCTGCTCGCCGAGCAATCCGCCCGCGCCGCTTCACCCCTTCACCCCTTCACCCCTTCAACCAATCCGCTCGCCCCCAAGTCCGCGCCATCCCCTGCCCGCGCCCGCGCCGTCATCCAGATCTTCTGCCCCGGCGGCCTCAGCCATGTGGACTCGTGGGATTGGAAGCCGGAGTTGGCGAAGCGCACGGGCAAGCCCTTTGACCCCACGGGCACGGTGCAATTCTTCGCGTCGAAGCCCGGCAACTGCCAGGGCAGCTACTGGTCGTTCCGCCAGCACGGGCAGTGCGGACGCTGGGTGAGCGACTTGTTCCCGCAGTTCGCCAAGTGCGTGGACGACGTCACGTTCATCCACTCCATGCAGAGCAAATCCGCGCTGCACGGGCCCGCAATGTTCATGGCCAACAGCGGCTTCATCCTGCCCGGCTTCCCGAGTATGGGCGCGTGGGTCACCTACGGCCTCGGCAGCGAGAACGAGAATCTTCCCGCGTTCGTCGTGTTGCCGGACCCGCGCGGCCTGCCGCCCGGCGGCGTCATCAACTGGGGCGCAGGCTTCCTCCCCGCCGTGCATCAAGGCACGCCGCTCAACACCGACCCGGAACTTCCACCCATCGCCGACTTGTTCCCGCCGAAAAACTTCGCCGGCATCACGCCACAGGGCGAACAAGCCGGACGCAACTTCCTCCAAACCCTGAACCGCCAGCACGCCGCCGCGCGCGCGGGCAACACGGAACTCGACGCCCGCATCGCCGCCTACGAACTGGCCGCGCGCATGCAGCTTAGCGCGCCCGAAGTCACCGACCTACGCGGCGAGAGCGACGCGACGAAGCAGCTCTACACGCTTGCTGACGAGGACATTGGGCCGTTCGGACGCCAATGCCTGCTGGCGCGGCGGCTGGTCGAGCGTGGCGTGCGCTTCGTGCAGATTTACTGCGGCGCGGAAAACACCGGCGCGAAGAAAATCCGCCCGAACTGGGACAGCCACGAAGACCTCGTGCGCGACCACGGTTACTGGGGCCGCGTGCTGGACACCGGCGCGGCGGCGTTGCTGACGGACCTCAAGGCGCGCGGTCTGCTCGACTCGACGCTAGTCATCTGCACGTCCGAGTTCGGTCGCCAGCCCGGCGCGCAAGGCAAGGGCCGCGACCACAACGCCGGCGCGTTCACCGCGTGGCTCGCGGGCGGCGGCATCCGGGGCGGCACGGCTTACGGCACGACGGATGAGCTCGGTTCCACGGCCGAGGAACACCCCGCCTACAGCTACGACCTCCACGCCACCGCGCTCCACCTGCTCGGCGTGGACCACGAGCGCCTGAGCTTCTATCACAACGGCGTCCAACGCCGCCTCACCGACGTGCATGGCCACGTCCTCCGGGAAATACTGGCATGAAAACTACGACATCACGCGGCACAACCCGCCGTCACCGGCCAGGCCGGCAAGCTCCTCGCCCGCCAGCCACAGGAAGACTTCTGCCTCGGCCACGACAACGGCATGCCGGTTGCCGCCTACACTGGCAAAGACGCATTTCAAGGCCGCTTCACGGGATTGAAAATCACTACGCCATGACCCACCGCACACCACCGGCGGTGCAACTCAATTGAATGCACTTCCCCTACGCCTGCAACCTACGCCAGCGTTCTGCCACACGCTGAGACTGCCTCTGACAACTCGGTGGTGCTGGAACCTGAAGTGAAGTGCCCACGGATGACGCGGATAAAAACAGGTGAGCCCCTACCCAGGTCCGC
>CAMBZO010000307.1 GCA_945872195.1 Akkermansia muciniphila
CGGCGATGTGTTTGACGAGTCCGAACGAGATGATGTCGCGCGAGTAGCCGGGATATTTCACGGCCTTCAACGCGTCGAGGATGGCTTCTTGGGTCAGCATGGTTTTAGTAAGCGGGGCGGAATGTCAGCGGAACGAGGGGGTTTGGCAAACGCGCAGTTCAAGGGAGTCCGGGGGAGAAATACCCCCTGAATTCGCAACCACAACCCTGAGCATTTGGCGAGAGAGAGCTAATGCGTGAGATACTCGCGCGGGTCGGTCACCCGGCCCGTGATCGCGCTGGCGGCGACGGTCGCGGGGGAGGCGAGATAGACTTCGCTTTCCTTGCTGCCCATGCGGCCGGGGAAGTTGCGGTTCGTCGCGCTGATGCACTTGAGGCCGCCTTGGTTCATGCGACCGAAGGTGTCCAGCGGGCCGCCGAGGCAGGCGGAGCAGCCGGCGTTCTCCGTCATGCGCACGCCGGCGTTTTCGAGAATCTGCCAGATGGTTTCATTGCCCCAGCGCGTGGTTTGGAGTTCGTGGACAATCTCCGGCGTCGCGGGCACGCCGAAGGTATCAATGCTCACCTTGTGTCCGCGCAGCACACGCGCGACTTCGACGAAGTCGCTGGTCTTGCCGCCGGTGCAGGAGCCGACGTAGGCGCGGTCGAGCTTCATGCCGTTCATCTGCTTGGCGGTCTTGCGCTGGCCGGGGTCGGGATGGCAGGCGACGAGCGGCTCGAGTTGGTCGAGGTTCACGACGAGTTCGTAACAGAACTTCTGCTCGCGGTCCGGCTCCACGGGGTTGTAACTCGACTTGGTGCCGTTGAGGCGGGTGCGGGCGTCCACGTATTCGGCGGTGCGCGCATCGAACTCGAAGATGGCGTTCTTGCCGCCGGCCTCGATGGCCATGTTCGCGATGGTCATGCGGTCGTCCATCGAGAGCGTCGCAATGCCGGGGCCGTCGAACTGCATCGCGCGGTAGGTCGCGCCGTCGAAGCCGATCTCGCCGATGCAATGGAGGATGATGTCCTTCGCCATGACGCCGGGCTGGAGCTTGCCTTCGAGGCGGAAGTGCATCGTCTCGGGGACCTTGAGGAGCAACTTGCCCGTGCCCATGACAAAGCCCGCGTCGGTGTTGCCGATGCCGGTGGCGAACTCGTTGAACGCGCCGGCCATGCAGGTGTGCGAGTCGGTGCCGAAGAGGACTTCGCCGGGGCGCGTGTGGCCCTTGGCGGGGAGCGCGGTGTGGCAGACGCCCGCGTAGTTGGAGCCGTATTGGCGCTTGGTGTTGCCCTTGGAGGCATCGAACTTCCAGTGCCCGTTCGGGTCATCAATCACGTCGTAGAAGTAAGGCAGGCCCTGCTCCCGCACGAAGTCGCGGAGGATGTCCACGTTGCGGTTCGAGAGGCTGTCGGAGGTGAAGATGTAGTGGTCGGGGATGATGACCACGCGCTGCTTGTCCCAGACCTTCGCCGTCTTGCCGAACTCGCGTTTGAACACGCCGATGGTTCCCGGCCCGCACACGTCGTGCGTCATGAGGACATCGGCCTTCACCCAGATGTTGTCGCCGGCCTGCACGGAGGCTTTGCCGGAGGCGCGGGCGAGGAGTTTTTCAGTCAGCGTCATAAATCAGGGGCAGCACGTTACCGGGCAGGCAAGGGCGGTGCAATCGGAGAAACACCCAGAATAAGGGGGCTGACGAGAAGATTAGCCTCCGACTTGGCTTGATGGACTTCCCGCCCGCACGCGTCAGAGACCCCGACCATGAACCGCCCGATGTTCTCGCCCGCGATGAGCCGCCGCTCGTTCATCACGGCGTCCACGACGGGGCTGGCGGGGCTTAGCTTTGGTCCGGCTGCATTCGGTTCCACGAACCTCGCACCGCGCAAACACCCGGCGAAGTCCACCATCCTCTTCTTTCTCTGCGGCGGCTCCTCGCACATTGATATGTGGGATATGAAGCCGGACGCGCCGGTGGAGTATCGCGGCGAGTTCAATCCCATCCGCACGTCCGCGCCGGAGGTGCAAATCTGCGAGCACCTGCCGATGACGGCGAAGCAGGGGCATCACCTCGCCATCGTGAATGGCCTCACGGATTACGGTCGCGCGACGGGCGACCATCACGCGGGCTATTACTACAACCTCACCGGCCACGCGCCCGACGACACGTTCCGCCGCGAGGGCAACGACCGCCGGCCTTACGCGACGGACTGGCCGCACATGGGCTGCGTCATCGGCTCGAAGCGACCACCGCATCCGAAGATGCCGCAGGTCATCACGCTGCCGTTCAAGCCGAGCAAGGCGCCCTACACGCGGCCGGGACAATTCGCCGGCCGGCTCGGCATGGAGTTCGACCCGTTCTTCGTCGCCGGCAGCCGCGAGCGGCCCCTCAACTTCTCTGCGCCCACGCTCACCATGGACGCCAGCATCACCGCCGGCCGCATGGGCGATCGGCGTGCGTTGCTCGACGCCGTGAACGCCGCGCGCCGCGAGCTGGACCACGAGGCGGTGGTCAACAACTACGTGCGCCAGCAGGAGAAAGCCTTCTCCCTCCTCGCCTCCAGTGCGACCGCCGGCGCGTTTGACATCGCCACGGAAAAGCCCGCGACGCTTGAGCGCTACGGCCAGACCGTCAACGGCACGAGCCTCGTGATGGCGCGGCGGCTCGTGGAGGCCGGCGTGCCGTTCGTGACCGTTTTTTGGGCCGAGGACGATGAAGAAGTGGCGAAGAAATGCCTCAGCGGCGGCGGCTGGGACACGCATGGGAACAACTTCAGTTGCCTCAAAGAAAACCTCCTTCCGGAGTTCGACCGCTGCTTCTCGGCCTTGGTTGAAGACCTGCATCAGCGCGGCCTGCTCGACTCCACGCTGCTGCTCGTGACCAGCGAGATGGGCCGCAAGCCCAAGGTCGGCGACCCCCGCACGCGCGGAAAAGGCGCGCCCGGCCGCGACCACTGGACAGCCTGCATGAGTGTCGTGATGGCTGGCGGCGGCATCCGCGGCGGACAGGTTTATGGGAAGACCGACCCGCGCGGCGAGTATCCTGCGGACAATCCCGTCGGCCCCGAGGACATCGCCAAGACGGTCTATCACGCGATGGGCATCGAGAACCTCGAAGCCACCGACCTGCAAGGCCGCCCCTACAATCTCCTCGAGGAAGGTCGCCCGCTCGCGCCGCTGTTCAGTTAGGCGCGGGACCCGTCCCGCTGTCCCCACAAACGGGGCAATCCATCCGCCGCGCGAGTTTCAGCCTGCGGAATTCCATCGTCCCCAAATCCATCACCAGCCGCACTCCCGCGAGTGGTTCGCCCAGGTTGGTGAGCAGCTTCACCACCTCCACCGCGCCGAGGCAGCCCGCCGTGCCGCTCACCGCGCCCAGCACCGGGAAACGCCGCCGCCAGTCCGGCGGAATCTCCGGCACGAGGCATTCCAGGCAGCCAGTGCGGCCCGGGATGAACGTCGTGACGTGCGCCTCGAAGGCATACACGGCGCACTCGACCATCGGCTTGCGCGCGGCCACCGCGGCGCGGTTCAGGGCCAGCCGCTCCTCGAACAGCGGCGCGGCGTCCACCACCACATCCGCCTGCGCGACGAGGGCGGCGGCGTTCGCGTCCGAGATGTTCTCGGCGACGGCGGTGATTTCGAGGCGCGGATTCAAGTCGCGCAGCCGCCGCACGATGCTTTCCATGCGCGGCTGGCCGAGATGGTCGTGCGTTTGAAGAAGCTGGCGGTTCAAGTCGCCGGGCCGGAGGTTCCCCCCGTGTGCCAGCACCAACCGGCCCACACCCGCCGCCGCGAGCTGATACGCCACGTTGCCGCCGAGGCCGCCCACGCGCGAGATGAGCACGGACGCGCCCTTGAGCTTGCGCTGCGCCGGCTCACCGAAGTCCGGCAGCCACATCTGCCATTCGTAAATGGCGCGTTCCTCTGGCGTGAGTTCGGGC
>CAMBZO010000308.1 GCA_945872195.1 Akkermansia muciniphila
AGATACGCCGCACCGCTGGCGACGAGCATCATGGCGAGCGTGACAATGAAGGGCGGGAGGTGAAAGACCGTGACCATCGCGCCGTTCGCCGCGCCGGCTGCGCCCGCGATGAGAATGGCGGCTGCGCACGCGAGCACCATGCCGAACGCGCTGGCCTGCTGCGCGCCCGCGAAGTCGCGGATGAAGAGCGCCGCCAGCACCGCCGCAAGCGCGATGAGGCTGCCGACGGAGAGGTCAATGCCGCCGCCAATGATGACCAGCGTCATGCCGATGGCGACGATGGCGATGACAGCGATTTGGTTGGCGATGTTGAGGAGGTTTTCGCGCTTCAGGAAGTTCGGCCAGCGGTAGGTCTGCGGCTGCAAGATGCGCGGAGTGCCGAGCGCGGGGAAGTCGGTGGGGAGGTCGCTGAACACCAACCAGCCAGCGCTCGCTTGCGTGCAGGCGATGGCGTCGAGCTTGCCGGCGGACGCGGCGATTTGGAGTGCGGCGCGGGCATCTTTGGGTTCTCCCTTCACGGTGGCGATGACGGTCGCACCGGCACTTGTGAGCGCGGTGTGGAGTGCGGTTGCGAACGCGTCCGCGTCCGGTTGGTTTGGCACGGCGATGAGAACGCGCGCAGATTTGCCGAACTGGCTGAGGAGGCTGCTGGCAAGTTGTCGCGCCGCGTCTGCGCCGGTCGGATGCTGCTCGGTGTAGGTCGCGAAGCTGAAGAACGCGCAGAGGAGCGCCAGCACGAAGACCATGCCGTAGGCGGCGAGGAAGCGTGAGAACGAGTGGGGCGACGGCGTCATTCTACAGCTTGCCCGCCTTTAGAAACTCATGGCGCACGGGCGCGGTCACGCGCTGTCCGGTCGTGGAGACGAACGTCACTTGGCCGGGCGCGAACTCGATTGTCTTCACTTCCACGAAACCCGCAGGCACGCGCACGACGCCTTGGATGTAGTTCACCGCGGTCGGGCGCGTGGCGCTCAACTCGATGGCCGTCGCGATGCCTTCCTTCGTGAGCAGATTTGGACTCACCGACGCCGCGAGGCCGTCGGCCCAGTGGCCGGTGATGTCTTCGATGCCGACGCAGTTGTTGCGTCCAAACCACGGCAGGCCGTGACGCCCGTGGTTCTCGAGCCAGAAGAGCGTGCCGTTCAAAACCGCCGGATCTTTGAGCGCGAACCACACCCAACCTTCATCGCCGCGCGTGGCGGTGACCCACGCGGGACCGGTCGGCTCGTTGAAGAGCATGAACAAATCCGCGTGACCTTTGCGCGCGGGGAGCGAGGCGAGGTCGGCGTCGGGCGCGCCCTTCCACGCGACCGGCACTTTGTGGAGATCAGTGAAACGCGCGCCGATTTGCAGCGCCTGATATTCGGCCTGCTTCGGGTCGCTGAAGAGGCCGGGCGCGACCATGCCGAACTTGAACGGACTCGTGGCGATGCGGAACGCGCCGTCCTTCTCCGGCATCGCGAGCGTGGCGTGATGGCCGAGCGGCGTCTTGCCAGCGAAACCTTCGATGAGATGACGGGAGTAAATGACGTTCTGCCCGTCCACGAGCGAAAGTTCTTTCGTCACTTTGCCGGCGCGGACTTTCGTTTCCAACGCGACGGTGAGCGTGGTCACGTCACCGGTCTTTTTCGTGGCGACGTGTTTCCACGGAGAACCGGCGGTCTCGCCGTGCGGCGGGTGCTTCTCACCGTTGACCGCGTCGCCGTTGCCGCCGAAAGGCAGGCAGAAGAAATCGCCGCGCAACGGGACGAGCACGGGCACGGGATAGGCGTGCTTCTCCCCCTGCCACGGGCTGATGTGGTAGGGCTGCACGGGCTGTTTGGAATCGCGGAAGAACGTGACGGGCGCCATGTGCCCGCCGAGTTGCGTGAGCGCCAGCTCGACTTGCGGCGTGGCGAGAATCCAACTCGGCTGCGAATGCGCAGCGCGCGTCTTCTCACCGGGACCGGCGTGGGCGGTGAGGGCGACGACGAGTGTGAGGAAGAATGTAGGTTTCATGCGTTGTGAGAGAAGAACTGAACCACTAACCGGCACTGACTTGCACTAATGGGGACGGGAGAATGCATTGCAACGGGGATGTTCGTATGCGCACAGGCGTATGACCGCTGGAATTCGAGGAGCTCCAACGTGCGGTTTGGTCAACGTGACGTTGCTGTCGGCTTGTTTCCATTAGTGCGGGTTAGTGCCGGTTAGTGGTTCAAGTCGGATATCCGGTCAAAGCCCCATCGCTTCCTCCAGCGCACGGCGCATCGCGACGGGGTCGGGATTCACGCCGGTCCAATACTGCACGCCGATCACGCCTTGGTTCACGAGCATGCCGAGGCCGTCGAGCGTGCGGCAGCCGCGCGCGGCGGCATCGCGGATCAGACGCGTCTGCGGCGGACTGAAGACCACGTCGGCGACGACCATGTTCGGCTTGAGGGAATCCAAGTTCAGCGCCAGCCGCGCATCGGCGTCGTAGAGACCGATGGAAGTGGCGTTGATGACGATGTCCGTGCCAGCAGGGAGGGTGTAGTCGCCGTGCCACGAAACAAATTCCGCATCGAGCGTCTCGGGATTGAAGCGCAGTGTCTCCACGAGTTCGCGACCGCGCGGCTCACTGCGGTTGACGACGGTGATGTGCTTCGCGCCGACGAGGCCGACTTCCACGGCCACGGCTCGGGCTGCGCCACCGGCTCCGAACATCACGATGTTCTTTCCGCGCGGGTCGCAGATTTCTTGCAGCGATTTAAGAAATCCTTTGCCGTCCGTGTTCTCGCCGATGAGTTGCTCGCCGCGCCGGACGACGCAGTTGACCGCGCCGATGAGCATGGCGGATTCGCCGAGGCCGTCGAGGAGCGGGATGACGGCGACCTTGTGCGGCATGGAGAGGTTGAAGCCGCGAAAGCCCATCGCGCGCGCGCCACGCACGCCGTCGGCGAGGCCGGCGGGCGGCACTTCCATGTTCACGTAGCGCCAGTGCAGGCCGTGATGCTGGAACGCCGCCTCTACCATCGCGACGGTCGGGTTGCCCGCGGCACCTTGCGACATCGAGCCGACGAGTTCGTGAAGGAAATTTTGAGCGCCCATGTTGCTGAATGTGGGATTACTTCAACTCCGCATCCTTCATCGCATCCGCTTTCCGATACAGGCTGGTCGGGATGAGCAACTCCTTCGGCACGTCCTCGCCCTTCGAATGCTTCACAATGGCGCGGACGATTTCGACGCCCATTTTGTCGGGGAACTGAATCGGATCGGCGTAAATCTTGCCGTCCTTGATGGCCTGCTTGCCCTCGGGTTGGCCGTCGAAGCCGATGATGACGACCTGCGCCGCTTTGTTCGCTTTCTCCAACGCAGCACGCGCGCCGAGTGCGGAGGGGTCGTTGATGGCGAAGACGCCACGCAAGTCGCCGTGGGCTTGGAGGGCGTCCTCAGCGGCTTTGTAACCGACATCCTTCGCGCCCCCGCCGTCGAGTTCCATGACCAGGTTGATTTTCGCCGCAGCTTTCGCGTTGTGCGCATCAATGACCTCGCGAAAACCTTTCACGCGAAGACGGCAGGACTCGGCCTGTTTGAAATGCAGAATGACGACCTTGCCGCCCGCCGCGCCGAGCGCCTCGATCATCGCGAGGCCCGCTTCCTTGCCGCCGCCGTAGTTGTCCGTCGCGACTTGCGTGAGCAGCTTCACGCCGGGTTCGTTGCACGGGATGTCCACGGTGAGCACGGGGATGCCGGCGGTGTTGGCCTCCTGAATCACCGGCACGATGGAGCGCGACTCGCACGGGCTGAGGACGATGGCGACGCACTTCTTCACGATGAAGTCCTTCACGTGGTTCGCCTGGCGCGCGACATCGGTGTCGGCACTGAGGACGATGGTGTCGTAGCCATGCTTCGCGGCCTCGGCGGTGATGCTGTCGCCGATGACCTTGAAGAACGGGTT
>CAMBZO010000309.1 GCA_945872195.1 Akkermansia muciniphila
CGCCCGCGCCCTTCACGAACTCAAAGTCTTCGACGTAGCTGCCATCGAACTTTCCGCCCGGCCCGCTCGCCCGCGTGCCCGCGCGCAGCCGGTAGCTGGACTTCATCCGCTTCACCGCGCTGTTCGTGCTCTTGGCGTCCGAGTAATCCCACGGGCCGTAAATCGGAAAGCCATCCGCTGCCCAGCCGACTTGCGCGACCCGCTCCTTGCCGCCGGTGCGCAGCTCAATCAAGCCCGTCGGCAGCGCGTGGTAGTGATACGCACCGCTGGGCTGGACGTGCGCGTTGTGCCGGTCCACGCCGAGCTTCTGCGAGCCGCTGATGGGATCGAGCGTCCAGCCCGAGCGCGGGTCCATCTGCCACCACTCCGCCGCGCCGGGGTCGAAGACGACGCCATTCAGCGCGATGCCGAAGGGGTGCATGACGAGCTTGGTGAACGTGGCGTTCTCCTTTGGCGCGAGCGGCACGCGGTAGTTATAATTCTGCGCCGTCACCAAGTGCGGGTTGCCGCGATTCGGGAACTGCCCGGGTGCGTGGTCCGGCAAGCCATTCGCGCGGATGACGCGGAAGCCGCCCTCCAGCGTGATGCTTACCTGGCTCTTGCCCGGACTCTGCCCATCGCCCGCCGGCGCGGCGTATTGCTTGCCCTTCTGCTCGCCGCCGCCCGGTCCGGCAGGGCCTTTGGGTTCGGGTGGGCGGAATTGCGCATGGACCAGAGCGGACAGCCCCAGCACGGAGAGCAAGACGGTCAATGTGTTGGGCGGGCGGATTGGGGTTCGTTGCAGCATCGCGAACATTAAGCTGCAATCTAGCGGGCCACCGGTTGATTGCCGAGCAACATTCTCGGAGCGACTCGTCAACGCGTTGTTCTCCATCGCAACACTGGCGGCACAGAGGCCGTGTTCGAGCTTGCGGCCCGCCCCTCGCTTCTTGAAGCTCCGCCTCGTTGCACCCTGTTTCATCCATGCGGCTCGCCTCCGTTCTCACGCCGCTGAACGAATACAACCTCACCCTCGCGGCGCAGTGCGGGGTCGAGGACATCACGGTGCGCTATCCCGGCCCTGACCCGGAGAACCTCCTGCGGCAGCAACGCCAGATTGAATCGCATGGCCTGCGCCTCGCCATTGTAGAAGGTTACCTTCCCATCGAGCGCCTCAAGCTCGGGCGCGACGACGGCTCCGAACTCGCCGCGATGAAGTCGCTCATCCGCCAGATGGGCCACGCTCGCATCCCCATCCTTTGCTACAACTTCATGGCCGGCACCGACTGGGTCCGCACGCGGCTGGACGCGCCCGAGCGCGGCGGAGCGCGCGTCACGGAGTTCGACCTCGCGGCGGCGGAACACGCGGTCTCCCTCAGTGCCACCGCCAGCACGATCAGCGGCGAGCGCATCTCGGCGAATGAACTCTGGTCGAACCTCGAACGATTGCTCCGCGAACTCGTGCCCGTCGCAGAGCAAAGCGGCGTGGTCCTCGCCATGCACCCGGATGACCCACCGCTGCCGGAGTTCCAAGGCAAGGCCCGCATCATGAACTCGGTGGAAAACTTCGAGCGCCTCGTCCGCCTCGTGCCCAGCGCGCACAACGGCATTTGCTTTTGTCAGGGCACCTTCGCCGCGATGGGCGCGGACATCCCTGCAACCATCCGCCGCCTCGGCCCGCACATCCGCTACGTCCACTTCCGCGACGTGCGTGCGACGGGCCCGGGGCGCTTCGTCGAGACTTTCCACGACAACGGCCCGACCGACATGGTCGCCGCGATGGCCGCGTATCGCGAGGCGGGCTTCACCGGTCCGATGCGCCCCGACCATGTCCCGCAGCTCATCGGCGAGGAAAACGGCGAGCCGGGCTACACCATGCTGGGCCGCCTCTTCGCGTATGGCTACATGCGCGGGCTGATGCAAGCGGCGGAGAAGTTCGTCCGAGTGCCCAGCCAATCCTGACAACACGCGCTCCTCTTTAGCCCCACCACGTCATGTCCGCCGCCGCTCCCACCAACGTCCGCCATCGCATCATCGCCGTCAGCATGCTGATGGCGTTCATCCTTTACCTCGACCGCATCTGCATGGCGTTCATCCTCAAGTCCGCCTCGTTCCAGGCCGACGTGCCACTCACCAAGGAGGAGTTGGGCCGCGTCCTCGGCGCCTTCTTTCTCTCATACGCACTCTTCCAAGTCCCCGCCGGCTGGGCCAGCGACCGCTTCGGCGCGCGCAAGATGCTCACCATTTACATCCTGCTCTGGTCCGTCTTGACCGGTCTGACCGGCCTTGTGTCCAGCTTCGCCGGGTTGCTCGTCATGCGCCTGCTCTTCGGTGCAGCGCAGGCGGGCGCGTATCCGACCAGCGGCGCGGTCATCCGCCGCTGGATTCCGCTGACCTCGCGGGCGAAGTCCAGTTCCATGGTGGCGTTCGGGGGCCGGCTCGGCGGCACGCTCGCGCCGTTCGTCACTGCTTGGATGGTGATCAACCTCGGCCACTGGCGGCGGCCCCTGTGGGTGGACTGCGCGATCGGGCTGCTCATCGCGGCGCTTTACTGGCACATCGTCCGCGACCGACCCGAGGAGCATCCCGATTGCAACGACGCCGAACGCGCGCTCATCGGCCAGCCGCCGGTGGAGCAGCCCATCCCGACCCGCGAACTCCTCGCCATGCTCGGCGCGTTTTGCCGCAGCCGGAGCCTCTGGCTCAACGCCGCCGGGCAGATGCTCGTCAACGTCGGCTGGGTCTTCCTCGTCACCTGGCTGCCCATTTACCTGAAGGAGCAGAAGGGCGTTGAGGATGTCTCCAGCGGGCGCATGGTCTCGTTCGCACTTGCGTTCGGCATGGTGGGCCAGCTCGTCGGCGGCGTGCTGGCGGACTGGAGCGTGCGCCGGTTTGGCCTGCGCTGGGGAAGGGTGCTGCCCATGTCCGCCTCGGGCTTCCTTGCCGGCTCGGCTTACCTTGCCTGCCTGCAAATGGACACCGCGTGGGGCGTCATCGCCTGCTGCTGCGTCGTCTCCTTCGCAGTGGACATGGGCAACCCCGCCATCTGGGCCTTCATGCAGGACGTGGGTGGGCGCGCGACCGCTGCTGCGTTCGGCTGGGGCAACATGTGGGGCAATCTCGGCGCGTCCGCCATGTCCATGCTCGTCCCGGAGTTGATGAAGATGGGCCCGACCGGCGAGGCCGGGCAGCGGATTGTCTTCTTTGTGTGCGCCGGTGCGCTGTTCCTCCACAGCCTGCTTGCGCTCGGCCAGGACGCCACCAAGCCCGTGTTGAAGCAGGCGACTCCCTCCGGCGGCGTGAAGTCTGCATGAAGCTTCCGTAGTCGCAGGCTTCAGCCTGCGCGTCAGTTTATGGCGGCGGGCGGTTGCGCAACTCGGCACTCACTGAGCGCCGCTCCATCAAGCCCGCGATTCGCAACCTGAAGGTTGCGACTACGGCAACAGTGGTTGCGCCACCGCACCTCCCCGCTAAACTCTCGCGCGTGAAAACCCTGTTCCCCGCTCTCGCACTCGCGCTCTTCGCTGCGACTTCCTCCGCCGCTCCGGCCAAGCCCAACATCATTTACATTCTCTGCGATGACCTCGGCTACGGCGACGTGAAATGCCTGAACGCACAGGGCAAAATCGCCACGCCGCACCTCGACAAGCTCGCCGCTGCCGGGATGTATTTCACCGATGTTCACTCCAGTTCCTCCGTCTGCTCGCCCACGCGCTACGGCATCATGACGGGCCGCTACAACTGGCGCACCAAGCTCCAGAGCGGCGTGCTCGGCGGCCTCAGCCCGCGCCTCATCGAGCCGGGCCGCCTCACCGTCGCGCAATTGCTTAAGAACAACGGCTACCACACCGCCGCCATCGGCAAGTGGCACCTCGGCATGGACTGGGTGAAGAAGGAGGGCAAGACCGTCGCCGAGTTGAACGTCGAGTCCGCCGA
>CAMBZO010000310.1 GCA_945872195.1 Akkermansia muciniphila
GGTGCCCGCCCGAGATCACGTCAAAAGCACGCCCTCCAGCGCGAGCAGGCGACGCTTCCATTCCAAACCGCCGGAGAATCCGCCCAAGCCTCCATTCGCGGCCAAAACGCGGTGGCAGGGGATGAGCACCGGGATCGGGTTCGCGCCGCAGGCACCGCCGACGGCGCGGGCTGCGCGGCGCTTGCCGAGATCGTCGGCGATCTCGCCGTAGCTGCGCGTCTCACCGCACGGGATGCGCAGCAGCTCCGGCCAGACGCGAAGGCGGAACTTGGTTCCCTGCGACAGGTCCAGCGGGGGGAGAATGAGTTTGGGCACGCGGCGCGGCGCGGCGGTCAATGCGGTTTGCAAGGCAGCCTGCGCGAGCTGCGCCCAAGCACGGAAGGGAGCGGGGAGTTCAGCCTCGGCGGCGCGTCTGGGGCGCTCCACCGGGAAGTCGAGCCGGGCCAGTCCTTCCGCCGAGAAGTGCGCGAGGAAATCGCCGAACGGGGTCGGGAGCACCGCGGTGTGGAGGATTTCGGGAGGGCGGCGCATTCCGTTCTCGATCCTAATCGCAATCTCTCCCCCCCGCTCTCACCGCCCGCCCACGATTGCCTTGAACAATCCGTAAAGCACCGCCAGCAGCAGCGCGGATAGCAGAAAGAAACGGTTGCGCGCGACGCGCCGCTCGTAGCGCAGCGGACGCAGGCCTTGGATCTGGCCAGAGTCGAGAAGCTTCACGAGCTTGGGATTACTGGACGGCGTGAGACCGAAGCGCCGCTTGAAGTTTTGGAGGGTGGAGGAAAGGTCGCGCGGGCGTGTCCCAAGCTCGGGGTGCGGTCCAGGCGGAGGTGCGAACGGGGCCGCAGTCCTGAGCCGCCTTTGATCCATGTCTTCGAAGACGGGCGCGGCGGGGACGGATGCGGACTCGGTCTTGTGGCCGCTGGGAAGTGTGGTGGAGCGGAGCTTGGGCGTGCCGGGCCAGAGCGGATGGTCGGACTCGGCCTGTTTAATCTGTTCTTGGAGCGCGGCGATCTCGGCTTCCAACGCGCGGGCGCGTTCCGAAAGGGGGTCAGACTTTTTTCGGAACAAGGACATGGCCGGAGCCGTCAGCGGCGCAGCAGCACCAGCAGAGCAGCGCCCAGCAACACGGCCACTGCCACGGGCCATGTGAGCGCAAAACCTAGCCGGCACAACTCGCCGAAGCTTTGTGCGCCGAGGAAGTGGCCTTGGATTTTCGCGGGCCCGGCGGGAGCTGTGGATCCGGGTGCTGTCGGCAGCGCCCCGTCGAGCACTGGCCATTTCAGGCGCGCGCCGTTCCACTCCATGCGGGCGTTCTCAATGGCGGTGAGGGCGCGTGTGAGTTCCACGTTGTAGGTTTCACCGCCCCAAGCGTCCTCATTCACGGCCTGAACTTTCGCGAGCGATTCGCGGAGGCCGGTCAAGCTCTTCGCCATCTGCTCGGCATCGCGGCGAGACTTGAGCTCCGATTCCTCCAGCAGCACGAGGCCGCGCGCCAAGTGGTGGAGCATCTCCTCGCGGCCGGTCTGCAACTCGACACGGCGGCGACGCGCCTCTTCCAGCCCGGCGCGCTCGCGCTCCAGTTCGTCCTGCTTGCGCTTCAACTCGGCGAGCTGCTGCTGCGCATCAGAAACCCGGTGGTCGAGCTCCTCGCGGCTGGGTGGACGGTTGGCGGAGGTGGATTCGCTCATGGTGGTGGCGCGGAGGGCAGGGCGGCTGGTTGTAAGGACATCGCTGTCCACAAACTCGGATTGGTCGAAGTCCGAAGGCATGCCGAACTGTAATCCCCGCGCGCGGAGTGGAAAAGGAAAATTGAAACGGAACCGAAACTTTCAGCCTGTGGTCACCCAACAGCAAAATTCACCGGGTCCAAACCGGGACGCTGAAGCGGGGGAAAATGCAGATCCGATCGGACGCGAGATTACAAAAAGATCGTCTGATCCCGGCCCGGGCCGACGGACGCGATGGTCAGCTTCGCGCCCGTCTGGGCAGCGATGAACTTGAGATAGGATCGGGCCTTCGCGGGGAGGTCCATCCACTTGCGGGCCTTGCTCGTGTCCACTTGCCAGCCGGGAAGCTCGGCATAGACAGGCTCGCAGAGGGCGATCACCTCGATGTCGTTCGGGATATGGTCGAATTTAACCTTGCCCACGCGGTAGCCGATGCAGACTTTGACCTTGGCCAAGGTGTCGAGGCCGTCGAGATTCGTGACGGCCAGCTCGTCAATGCCGTTGACCATCGTGGCGTGACGCGTGGCGACGGCGTCGAACCAACCGCAACGCCGCGCGCGGCCCGTGGTGGACCCGAACTCGCGGCCCATGCCGTGCAGCAGATCGGAAATCTCGGCGTTCTCCGTCGGCAGCGGGCCTTCGCCCACGCGGGTGGTGTAGGCCTTCATCACGCCCACGACCTTGTCCATCCGGTGCGGCGGCACGCCGGAGCCGGTGCAGGCGCCGCCCGCCGTGGTGTTCGAGGACGTGACGTAAGGATACGTGCCGTGATCAATGTCGAGAAAGGTGCCCTGTGCGCCCTCGAAGAGGATCCCTTTCTTCGCACGCATCGCAGCGTGGAGGTAGTGGACCGTGTTGACAACGTGGGCGCGGAGCACATCAGCAGCAGCGCCATAGTCTGCGAGAATCTTCCGGTAGCTCACCGGCTTCGCACCGAGGCTTTTGAGATGGGCATTGGCGTCCTGCACACGGGCCTTCAGCTTGGTGGCGAAGCGCTCGGGGCTGATGAGGTCGGAGACACGCAGGCCGACGCGCGCCGCCTTGTCACCGTAACACGGGCCGATGCCGCGCTTGGTGGTGCCGATCTTGCCTTTGCCCTTGGCAAGCTCTCGCGCGCCGTCCAGTTCGCGATGATAGGGGAAGACCACGTGTGCGGTCTCGGAGATGAGCAGGTTGTCCGGCGAGACGTGGACGCCGAGCTTCTCCAAGCCGTCCAGCTCCTTGACGAGGCCGATGGGGTCAAGGACGACGCCATTGCCGATGACGCAGGTCTTGCCCTTGCGCAAGATGCCCGAGGGGATGAGGTGAAGGACGTATTTCTGCGGACCGACGAAGACGGTGTGGCCGGCGTTGTTGCCGCCGGCGTAGCGGACGACGATGTCCGCGTCCTCGGTGAGAACGTCGATGATTTTGCCTTTGCCTTCGTCGCCCCACTGGGCGCCGACGAGAATTGTGTTGGACATAAAAGCTATCAGATATCAGCGGCCGGCCACCGGGAGTAAGCAGCGCGCGGTGTTGACCGCTGACTGCTGCTGCTTCCGGGCAATAAGAAGGCCCCGAAACGTAAACTCGGGGCCAATCGCTCAGTATTTACGGGCGGACGCTAGGAAGGCAGCGCGGTGAAGTCAATGCCACTTTCTGAAGACCGCAGGAGAACGAAACTTGTTCGAGGTGTGGCTTGCGGTCGCGCGAGGCACTTCGCTAGCCTCGCGCAGATGTCTCAAGAATCAGCTCCAAAACTCTTTGTCGAACTCCTTCAAATCACGGACGCGCCCGACGCGTCTTCGCCTAATCGCGGCAATGTTGCCGTCGTCCATTATACGGGCTGGTTGACGAACGGGACCAAGTTCGACAGTTCAGTGGACCGGGGCGAACCGTTCTCCTTCAACGTGGGAATGAGCGAGGTCATCGCCGGATGGGACATCGCCGTCATGCGGATGCGCGTGGGCGACAAGGTCAAGCTGACCATCCCTCCCGAACTCGGTTATGGCGAAAGCGGCTATCCCGGCGCCATCCCAGAGAACGCCACGCTCATCTTCGAAGTGGAGCTGCTAGAAGTGCAATAGAGAGCTAAGGCGAGAAGCAGGCGCGCCACCAATTTAAGTCCTTCCGCAAGAGTCTTAAGCTGCAAGTCTGCCCGTGAACCCTCAATCAAAGCGGTCCACAGCC
>CAMBZO010000311.1 GCA_945872195.1 Akkermansia muciniphila
CCTCGTTTTCCGTCCCAAGGTTTCCGGGCATCCGGCTCGGTGAACTTACCCTGGAACTCCTGCGGCTTGTCTTCCTTCGTTCTTTGCCCTATTCTTCGCGCATGGCTGAAATACTTCAATTCGTTCACCGCGCTGCCGGGCAGGTCACGCCGAAGATTCTCGAGGGCATCCACCGCAAGCTGCCGATGCTCAAGATCGAGTTTGCACAGATCAACGCGCCGAAGTTCCCACACCTCGTCGAGCAACTCGAATTCCTCGCCGACGTGGTCGAAGACCACATCGAGGGTGCGGACAAGGACGTGCCGCTCTTCGTCGTGGCCGAGGCCGCCTTCGCACTGGCCTACGCGCACAAGCAGCGCGACCTCATCCCCGACAGCAACGTGGAGTTCGGCTACGCGGATGACTCCGCCGTTGTGCGGGTGGTGCTGATGGAAAACGAACGCGTGCTCTCCGCCTACGCCAAGCGCCATCACTTGAACTGGAACCGCGTCACGGTGAAACCGTGAAACCCCCAATATTGATTAGTTATCAGTCCGCCGTCTCCGTGCCGGTGCCCACTAATAACTGACTACTAATCACTTTCCCGTCATGCCCCTCACCCCCGCCACCCTCTCCCAACTCCGCGCCGTCGTCGGTGCCGATCAGGTTTTCACGTCGAAGGAAGACCTCATCCCCTACGCGTTCGACGGGACCGCCGCGATGAGCCAGATGCCCGGCTGTGTGGCCTTCGTCACGACCACGGAGCAAATCGTCGGCGTGCTCAAGCTGGCCAACGCCACCAAGACCCCCGTCGTCACGCGCGGCTCCGGAACGGGCCTCAGCGGGGGCAGCCTGCCCTCGTCCGATTGCATCGTGATGTGCACCGCGCGGATGAACCGCATCCTCGAAGTGGACCGCGCGAATCTCACCATGCTCGTCGAACCGGGCGTGACCACGCTCGCCGTCGCGGATGCCGCTGCCGCCGTCGGCCTCTTCTACCCGCCCGACCCTGGCTCGATGAAGATCTCCACCATCGGCGGCAACGTGGCGGAAAACTCCGGCGGCTTGCGCGGCCTGAAATACGGCATCACCCGCAACTACGTCATGGGCCTCGAAGTCGTGTTGCCCGATGGCGAAGTCCTCTTCACCGGTAACAAGTGCGTGAAAGACGTGGCCGGCTACTCGCTGAAAGACCTCTTTGTCGGGAGCGAAGGCACGCTCGGCGTGATGACGAAGGTGTTGCTGAAACTCATCCCCAAGCCCGCCGCCAAGCAGACGATGGTCGCCACCTTCAGCGCGATGGACGCCGCCGCGCAGACCGTCAGCGACATCATCGCCGCCCAAATCATCCCCTGCACGCTGGAGTTCCTCGACCGCACCACCATCCACTGCGTCGAAGACTTCGCGAAGGTCGGGCTGCCGCTCGACTGCGAAGCGCTCTTGCTGATGGAAACCGATGGCCACCCTGCCGCCGTCGCGGACGAGGCCGCCAAGATGGTCGAGCTGGCGAAGAAGAACGGCGCGATGGAAGTGCGCATCGCCAAGGACGAAGCCGAGGCCAACAAGCTCGCCGCCGCGCGCCGCAGCGCCTTCAGCGCGCTTGCCCGCCTCGCGCCCACGACCATCCTCGAAGACGCCACCGTCCCGCGCAGCGAGTTGGCGAAGATGGTCCGGTTCGTCGCCGTCATCGCGAAGAAATACAACCTGCGCGTCGGCACCTTCGGCCACATGGGCGACGGGAATCTTCATCCCACCTTCCTCACGGACGAGCGAAACAAGGAGGAGATGCACCGCGTCCACGAGGCGTTTAAGGAGATCTTCGACGAAGCCATCCGGCTCGGCGGCACCATCACCGGCGAGCACGGCGTGGGGCTGGCGAAGAAGGAATTCCTGCCCAAGTTCATCGGCCCCGCCTCGATGCGCGTCCACCGCGAGCTGCGCAAGGCGCTCGACCCGCACGGCATCCTGAATCCGGGCAAGATGTTTGATTGAGGCCGAGACTTCTCGTGGAGACCCATCCTGATCCCAAATCCGAGCACGACTTCCTCCGCCTTGTGCAATGGGCCGGGGCGGGCTCGCTTGGTCTCACTGCGGGCTTCGTCGAGTCCATCAAGTCTGTCAATCCGACCGTGCGCTTCGAGCTATCCCTCTGGACGCTGCTGGTGTCCGCCGCCGTGGCGGGCGCGTCGTGGTATGTGGCGGAGCGGGCGTTCTTCCGCGCACTCGCGGAGGGGCGCAAGCCGCCGGTGAAGCTCGTGGTGGGCTTCGTCGCGTTGCTCTCCGTCGGCACGGTCGCGGGCTTCGTGCTCGCACTGCGCGGAGTGTCCACGGAGCGGCGGCACGATGTGGCCGTGGGCACGCTCTGGGCGGTGATGACCCTGAGCATCGTGGGCTTCGCGTTCTGGAAGGTGGTGCAATTCCTCGAACGCGACGCGGCGAAGACGGAGGCGGAGGCGAGCCGTCCAGCAGACGACAAGGAACACCCGTCGAGCTGAAGCCGGGAGCGCGGCATTCTTGCCGCGGCAGGAAGGGCGCGGATCAGCCCGCTGCTCACGATGCCGTCAGCACCGTGTAGTTCTTCTTCCCCTTCCGCAGCAGGACGTGTTTACCGAAGAGCAGGTCGGCGGTGGTGAGCGCGCGCTGGGGGTTCGTCTCGCGGACGTTGTTCACGTAGATGCCGCCGCCTTCCACATCCTTGCGCGCCTGGCCTTTGGACTGGCCCAGCCCGGCGTGGACGAGCAACTCGACGAGCGAGGTGCCGGCGTCGGCGAGCTGCGCGGACGCGATGGGCTTGGAGGGGACTTCGCCGACGATGTCGTTGAACGTGGCTTCGGAGATGCCATCCAGCGGTGCGCCGAAGAGGACTTCACTGGCGCGAATGGCTTCCTGCGTCGCGGCCTCGCCGTGGAGCAGGTCGGTCACGGACTTCGCCAAGGCGCGGTGCGCGGCGCGCGCGCCGGGGTTCGCAGTGTGCGCGGCTTCGAGCGACTCGATTTCCTCGCGGCTGAGGAAGGTGAAGAATTTGAGGTAACGGAGGACGTCGCGGTCATCGGTGTTAATCCAGAACTGGTAGAAGCGATAGACGCTGGTCTTGCGCGCATCCAGCCAGATGGTGCCGGCCTCGGTCTTGCCGAACTTCGTGCCGTCGGCCTTCGTGATGAGCGGCAGCGTCAGGCCCCACGCGGGCCGCGCGAGCTTCTTGCGGATGAGGTCGGTGCCCGCCGTGATGTTGCCCCACTGGTCCGAGCCGCCGATTTGCAGGTCGCAGCCGTGGTCGCGCGACAGCACATAAAAGTCGAACGCCTGGAGCAGCATGTAACTGAACTCGGTGTAGCTGATGCCCGCTTCGCGGTCCTCCATGCGCGCCCGGACGGACTCCTTGGCCATCATCATGTTGACCGAAAAGTGCTTCCCGATGTCGCGGAGGAAATCGAGGAAGCTGATGCCAGCGGTCCAGTCCGCGTTGTCCACGAGCGAGGCTCGGTTGGGCTGGACGTTGAAGTCCAGCAAGCGCGCGAGCTGCGGGCGGACGGCGTCCACGTTCGCGGAGATTTGCTCTTTCGTGAGGAGCTGGCGCTCGGCGGTCTTGCCGCTCGGGTCGCCGATGCTGCCGGTCGCGCCGCCCGCGACGGCGATGGGGCAATGCCCGGCGTTCTGGAAACGGCGCAGCGCGAGCAAAGGCACGAGCGAGCCGACGTGGAGCGAGTCCGCTGTGGGGTCGAAGCCGCAGTAGAGCGTGACCGGGCGCGCGGCGAGCTGCCGCTGCAACTCCTCCGCGTCGGTGCAATCCGAGACGAGCCCGCGCCACTGCAGTTCTTCGTAGATGTTCATCAGCGCGGCAGTTATCGCGGCAGGGGGAAGGCGGCTCAAGGGGAAACCGTGGCCGGGAATCCAGCCACCTGTGAAACCCCGCAC
>CAMBZO010000312.1 GCA_945872195.1 Akkermansia muciniphila
AAGTGGCATCTCGGCTGGGAGTGGGCCATCGCGCCGGAGCAACGCCCGCTCTTCGCGCCCGGTCGCGCGGACGCGCCCACCGTCACAGACGCCCATCGCGCCGCATGGAAGGAAGTTTACGCCAAGCCCATCGCCGGTGGCCCGACCACCCGCGGATTCGACACTTACTTCGGCACCGACGTGCCGAACTGGCCGCCCTACGCGTTCATCGAGAATGACCGCACCGTCGGCATCCCCAGCGAGTTCCTGCCCGCCGACCAGTTCAAGAATCACCTCGCCAGCCTCGGCGGTCCCGCACTCGCGGGCTGGAAGCTCGAAGGCATTCTCCCCGCACTCACCGACCGCGCGTGCGCGTTCATCGAGCGCAGCGCGCAGCAGCCCGAGCCGTTCTTTCTCTACATGCCGCTCACCACGCCGCACACGCCGCTGGCCGTGAACAAAGAGTGGGCCGGCAAGAGCGGCCTGAACACTTACGCCGACCTCGTGATGGAGACCGACGCGGCAGTCGGCCGCGTGCTGGCGGCGCTGGACAAAAGCGGCGCGGCGGAGAAGACCCTCGTCATTTTCACCAGCGACAACGGCTGCGCGCCCTACGTCGGCGCGAAGGACCTCGAGGCGAAGGGGCATTTCCCCAGCGGCCCGCTGCGCGGCTACAAGGCCGACGCGTGGGAGGGCGGGCATCGCGTGCCGTTCATCGTGCGCTGGCCCGGCGTGGTGCCGGCCGGCGCGCGCTGCGACCAACTTGTGATGCAGGCGGACTTCATGGCGACCTTCGCGGAAATCCTCGGTGCGAAGCTGCCGGCCACGGCGGGCGAGGACAGCTTCAGCCTGCTGCCTATTCTGCGTGGCGAGGACAAACCCATCCGACAATTCGCCATCAGCCACGCGTCCACCGGCCTGCCGTCGTTGCGGCGGGGTGATTGGAAAATCCTCTTCGGCCCGAATGGCGGCGGTTTCGGCGGCGGTGCGGCCAAGGCAGAGAACGCCGCGCCGCGCGTGCAACTCTACGACCTCGCCGCCGACCTCGGCGAAACCAAGAACCTCGCCGCCGAGAAACCGGAACTCGTCGCCGAACTCACCGCCGTCATGGAAAAGCTCGTCAACGAAGGCCGCAGCACGCCCGGCGCGAAGCAGGCCAACGACGTGCCCGTGAACTGGAAACGTTTACTCGAAGCTCAGGACGCCCCGAAGAAAGCCCCCGCCAAGAAGGCCAAGCAGCAGTAAGCGGGACACTCCAGTCCCGCTTACTGCACAACAGCTCAACCAATGCATAGCGGACAGGAGTGTCCGCCCCACGCCGAAGAGTCGCCGCAGTCCAAATCGACTGCATTGCCCGATTGCCGAGCCGCGTTCGCTCGCTCATCCAAAACCACATGGCCCACCACACCGATCCTGAACTGTGAGCGGTCGGTCAAGAGGGGCCGGGGAGGAACGAAATCAACTCCCCCATGCTGAGGCATGTCAAACCACCTCAGCATGTCGAACTAACAGGGCATCATCGGATTGATTGAGCGGGGCTGGAGCCAGCACCGCATTGCACGGGAGCTGCCTCCGTATCACACAAATGTCACTTTTCAGTTCTGTGCGTGCATCCTAGTATCGGGTCTCTTTGTTATGGCCGCTGACGTCACGCAGTTCGCACCGGAGCACTTCCTCAACCGCGAGTTGAGCTGGCTGGCTTTTAATCAACGCGTGCTCGATGAGGCGCTCGACCCCACCACGCCACTGCTTGAGCGCGTGAAGTTCTTCTGCATCGCCAGCTCGAATCTCGACGAGTTTTTCGAGGTGCGCGTGGCCGGCGTCAAGCAGCAGATCGAGAGCGACGTGGTCGAGCGCAGCGTGGACGGCCTCACGGCGAGCGAGAGCTTCCGAGCCATCCACCGCCGGGTGCGCAAGATGATCGAGGCGCAGTTCCGCTGCTGGCGCAACGAGCTTGTGCCCGCTCTGGCGGAGAATGGGATTCGTTTCCTGGAAGTGGCGGAACTCGACCCTGCCGACCGGGTCTGGGTGGAAAGCTATTTTCACCAGCAGGTCGGACCGGTGCTTACACCGCTGGGGATAGACCCCGCGCATCCCTTTCCGCAACTGCTCAACAAGACACTGAATCTCATCGTGCAGGTCGAAGTGCGGCTGCACGGCGAGACCCACCGGCGACTCGCCGTGGTGCAGGTGCCGCGCGGCCTGCCCCGGCTCGTGAAGCTGCCCCGCGACGACTCGCGGCAGGACTACATCTTCCTCGCCCACCTTATCGGCCATCGCCTTGCGGATTTGTTTCCCGGCACAAAGCTGATCGGCCACTGGCTCTTCCGGGTCACGCGCAACAGCGAGCTCTACGTGGACGAGGAGGATGCGTCGAACCTGCTCAAGGCTGTCGAGAACGAGTTGCACAACCGCCGCAAGGGCGAGGCAGTGCGGCTGGAGGTCTCGGCGGACTGCCCGCCGGAAATTCGTGCCGAGTTGCTGGCGCAGCTTCATCTGGCCGAGGACGACCTTTACGTCATCGATGGCCCAATCAACCCGGTGCGGCTCATGGCCATCGTCGAGGGCGACCACTCGCCGGAGTTGCGGGACCCTCCGTTCATCGCGCGCCCGGCCCCGGCGCTGCGCGAGCAGCCAGATGTGTTCGCCGCTGTCCGCGAGCGCGACGTGCTGCTGCACCATCCCTTCGACAGCTTCAGCAGCGTCGTCGAGTTTCTCGCGCAAGCGGCGGCCGACCCCGACGTGCTCGCCATCAAGATGACGCTCTACCGCACCGGCGGCGACCCTCGTATCGTTGGCGCGCTGATGAATGCCGTGCGCAACGGCAAGCAGGTCACCGCCGTCGTCGAGTTGAAGGCGCGCTTCGACGAGGCGAACAACATCGCGTGGGCGCGGCGGCTCGAGGAGGCCGGCGTCCACGTGGTCTATGGCCTCGTCGGCTACAAGGTCCACTGCAAGATGACCCTCGTGGTGCGGCGCGATGCCGACGGCATCCGCCGCTACGTCCACCTCGCCACTGGCAATTACAACGCCACCACCGCGCGCTTCTACACGGACCTGGGCCTAATGACGTGCAGCCCGGCCTTCGGCGAGGACGCGTCGGCGCTCTTCAACCTGCTCACCGGCATCTGCAAGTTCCAATGCACGCGCAAGCTGCTGGTCGCCCCCTTCGAGCTGCACGCCCGGATGCTCAAACTCATCGAGCGCGAGACCGTGAATGCCAAGCGCGCCCTGCCTGCACGCATCATCGCCAAGATGAACTCGCTCGTGGATCGGGAGGTCATCGAGGCGCTCTACCGTGCATCGCAGGCGGGCGTGAAGATTGACATCATCGTGCGCGGCATCTGCTGCCTGCGCCCCGGTGTGCCGGGCGTGAGCGACAACATCACTGTGCGCAGCCTCGTGGACCGATTCCTCGAGCACAGTCGCATCTTCTACTTCGAGAACGCCTGCCAGCCGGAGGTTTTCGTGGGCAGCGCCGACTGGATGCCGCGCAATTTCTTCCGCCGCATTGAAGTCGTCTTCCCCATCGAGGATGGGAACCTGCGCGACCGAGTGAAGCGCGAACTGCTGGACACTGTGCTGGCCGACACTGCGAAGGCCCGCGTGCTGCAACCGGACGGCACCTACCTGCGCGCGACGCCCAGGCGCGGGGCCAAGCCCGTGCGCAGCCAGACGGAGTTCATCCGGTGGGCGACGAACGGAACCGCGACCAAGGGACGGGCGAACAAGGAAATGGCGCGGGCCGCCGTGGTGAAACTGCGTCCGCGTCCGTGAGCGGAAGCGCGGCCACGACCCGCGGCAACCCGACGACGGACTCCCTCAGGGCAGGACCAAGCCGCGTTCTCCCCTTCGCACCAACTCTGCGCTGCGCCGTGCCTACGAGGCCGGCACGTCCACTTGGATGCCGCCGA
>CAMBZO010000313.1 GCA_945872195.1 Akkermansia muciniphila
TCCGCCCGCACCCAGACTCCGCCCACCCCGTTCCCGGCGAGACGCCCGGAACGACCCGCGAGACGCGGGTGCCACCCAGATGTTACCCCGTCCAGCGCGGCACAGTGGTGGCTGAACTCGGCGGTTGCCAGCCTCCCGGCGCTTCCCCACTCTCGCGCCGTGAAAACCCGTTTCCTTGTCTCGCTCCTGCTTGCCTCCGTCGCTATCCAGCCCATCCGCGCCTGGGATTACGAGGGCCACCGGACGGTGAATCTCCTCGCGCTCGCCTCGTTGCCGACGAACTTCCCCGCCGCCCTGCGCGACGCAGCGGCGCAGGAGCGCGTCGGCTTCCTCGCGGGCGAGGCGGACCGCTGGCGCAACACGACCGACCGGCCGCTGCGGCATTTCAACGGGCTGGACCACTACTTCGACGTGGAGTATCTGGCTGATTACTACGGGATGACGATGGCCAACCTCAGCCCGTTCCGCTACGAGTTCACTGCGCAGATGGCCGCCGTGCGAGCGAAGTCACCGGAGAAATTCCCCGCCGACGAGAAGGATACGGATCGCACCAAATACGCGCCCGGCTTCCTGCCGTGGGCCATCATCGAGAACTACGCGAAGCTTAAGTCCGGCTTCAGCTATCTGAAGGTTTATGAAGAAATGGGCACGCCGGAGGAGGTCGCACAGGCGCGGCAAAACATCCTCTACATCATGGGCGTCATGGGCCATTACGTCGGCGACGCCACGCAGCCGTTGCACACGACGAAGCACTTCAACGGCTGGGTGGGCGCGAACCCCAAGGGCTACGCGACGAACAAGACCTTCCACTCGTGGATTGACGGCGGCTACCTGCGCAAGGTCGGCGGGCTGAAGGACGCCGAACTGCGTGCGAAGCTGCGCCCGGCCGCTGCACTCACGCTCGATGGTGCGGCGGTGCGGGACGCGGAGGAGGTGTTCAAGCTAGTGATGAGATTCGTTGCAGAGCAGCACAAGCTCGTCGAGCCGCTTTACGAGATGAACAAGGACGGCCGACTCTCCGGCAACGGCGAGCAGGGCATGGAAGGCTTCCCTATCTTGAGCAACCAAATCCGACTCGCCGCGCAACTGCTGGGCGACCTGTGGCTCACCGCCTATCAGAGCGCGCCCGTGGACAACTTCCTCAAAAACCAGCTCGCCACGCGCAAGCTCCAGGCCGATGCGAAGGACGGCAAGACCGAGGAGAAGCCGAAGACCACGAAGAAGAAGAAGTGAAACGCGCCGCCGACTTCCGCCTCGTTCTCGTCACCGCGCCGGATTTGAAGACGGCCCGCGCGCTGGCGAAGGCTGCGTTGAACGTCAAGCTCGTCGCGTGCGCGAACCTCGTGCCGAAGATTGAGTCGCACTACTGGTGGCAGGGAAAACTGGAATCGAGCGCGGAGGTGCTCATCCTTTTCAAGACCACGCGGGCGAAGCTGGCCGCGTTGGAGCAACTCATCGTGGCCAAACACCCCTACGACACGCCGGAGTTCGTCGCGTTGTCGCTGGCGGAGGGGAACAGCAAATACCTCGACTGGCTGTCCGCGAGCACGAGCGGAGAAAAACCACTCACTGGCACTGACCTGCACTAATGGGGACAGGCGGTTTCTCCCGTTCGGATTAGTGCCGGTCAGTGCAGGTTAGTGGTTCAATTCTCAGCCCAGGCCCAGAATCTTCCGCCCCTCCGCTGAAATCATGGACTGGTGCCACGGCGGATCCCAGACCACTTCCACGCTCGCGTCTTGCACGCCGTCGAGTGCGAGGATTTTCTGCTGGGCATCGCGGGCGATGGTCGGGCCCATGCCGCAGCCGGGCGCGGTGAGCGTCATCTTGACGAAAACCTTGTGACCTCCATCGGGAATCGGCTCGACGCCCATGTCATAAACCAGCCCGAGGTCCACGATGTTGACGGGGATTTCCGGGTCGAAACAGGTCTTGAGCACGGACCAGACGGCTTGCTCGGAGACGGCTTGCGGGGCTGCGGAATCCGTCACGGTGGCGGCCTGCGGCGAGAGACCGATGGCATCGGCGTCCTTGCCATCAATGCGGAAAAGCCCGCCCATGCTGTGGACGGTGTAGGTGCCGCCGAGGGTTTGCACGATGTCCACCGGCGTCGCCGCCTTCAACGTGACCTCGGTGCCGACCGGGATTTGGATGGCCGCGCAATCGCGGGAAAGTTTGACGGTCGTGCCTGCGCTCATGCGCGGGAATATGGAGTCGCCCGGCGCAAGCTCCAAGCTCCAAACGCGCTCCGCTTCAGGCCAGCGACCAGCCCTTGCGATACTCGCGTTGGATGAACGGTTGGGCCTCGGGCGCGTTCTTCGCTCGCGCTACCCCGCTGGACCGCTGCCCCAGCGATTTTCGCGACGGAGAATATTTTCCTCCCCATGCGCCGTGGTGGGCGTCCGCGCTTCTTGAGCGCGGGTTCTGATCACGGCGCGGTGTCCAGCGCGGCCCAGAGCTGATCCTGCGCGGCGTTGCAGGCCGGGCTCACGGTGTTGCACAAGCTCAACGGCGCGGCAAATACGGCGCGGCGCACCCAGCGCACCGACCCGTCCGAGAAGGCGACGTTGGCACCGGTGACGTGCCGGGAGTCCACGCGGGCGGGTTGGCCCAGACCGTCGGCCAGCAGGGCTTGGTTCGTCGGGCTGTCCAGCCGGGGCCACGGGTCGGGCGTGTCGTTGAGTCCCCAATCTACGACGGGCCGCGCCGCGTAGCCGCCTTGCACGTTGATGCCCGCGATTCCAGGCGGCCACGGGTTGGCGGCGGTGTTGAAGGACTGGGTGGGGGCGCGTTCTGCCGGACAGTAGAGCACGCTCGGAGCGCTCACCAGACCCTCCGTGTAAAGTCGTCCGAAGAGAACAAACTTATTCGCCGTGCCACTGTAAACCATGGTGTTGAATTGCTTGCGTCCGTCGCGATAGCCCAACGGCACGGTGTTGTCGTTGTCCAAGGCGAAGGTTTGTTCGAGGAGATACACCTGCCGTAGGTTGCTTGTGCACTTGGCGCCGAGGCCCTTGTGCTTCGCCTTGGCCACGGCTGGCAGGAGCAGCCCCGCCAGGATCGCGATGATGGCGATGACCACGAGCAACTCGATCAGCGTGAAGGCGCGGCGGGTGTTCATTTCCCCGGCAGCGCAAAGGCCACGTAGGCATCGCCCGTCGAACCGCCGAGCTTGCCGCCACCGCTCGCGGCGATGACCACGAACTGCCGGCCGTCCACCTCGTAGGTCGAGGGCGGGGCATAGCCGCCCTGCGGCAATTTCGCGGACCACAGCTCCGCGCCGGTCTCGGTGTCGAAGGCGCGGAGCTTGCCGTCCTTCGTGCCCGCGCAGAAGACGAGCCCGCCGGCGGTGACGATTGCGCCGCCGAAATTCTCCGTGCCGGTCTTCGGCACGCCCTGCCGCGTGAGTTCCTCGTGTTCACCGAGCGGCACTTTCCACAGGAGTTTGCCGGTGTTGAGGTCGAGGCAGTTCAGCGTGCCCCACGGCGGCTTGCAGGCGGGATAGCCGTCCGGATCGAGGAAGCGCGTGAAGGAATTCTGGCTGTATTGCGGGCGCTCGGGCTTCGGGCGCGGCGCGGTTGCGATGCCGCTGGGCAGGTCCCGCACGAACAGGAAATCCAGCAACGCCTGCAAGTCCGGCTCGCTCATCGGCGGCGCGGCGGGCATCAAGCCCCGGCCGGTCTTGAGCAACGCCACCACATCCGCGTCCTTCAGCCGATGCTGCAAGGCGCGCAATGGCGGGGCCACGCCGATGCCGTTGCGATTGGTGCCGTGGCACAGGGCGCAGGCGAGTTCGTAGAGCTGCTGGCCGCGCGTCGGCGGGGCCTTCGGGTCGCGGGCGGGTTCATCGAAGTTGATGAGCGACATGATCCACGGCACCTCGTTCGCGCT
>CAMBZO010000314.1 GCA_945872195.1 Akkermansia muciniphila
GACGGGTTGGTGAACAGCTTCGCGGTCGGGCCGAACTCGATCAGCTCGCCGAGGTAGAAGAACGCCGTGAAATCGGAGATACGCGCGGCTTGCTGCATGTTGTGCGTGACGATGACGATGGTGAACTCACGCTTCAATTCGATTATCAGCTCCTCGATCTTCGCCGTGGCGATCGGGTCCAGCGCGCTGGCGGGTTCGTCCATCAGGAGAATCTCCGGCTTGATGGCGATGGCGCGGGCGATGCACAGGCGCTGTTGCTGACCGCCGGACAGACCCATCGCGCTGGTGTTGAGCCGGTCCTTCACTTCGTCCCAGAGCGCCGCGCTGCGCAGGCTCTGCTCCACGGCGGCGTCGAGGTCGGACTTCGCCTTCATGCCGTGCAGCTTGAGGCCGTAGGTGATGTTGTCGTAGATGGACTTGGGGAACGGGTTCGAGCGCTGGAAGACCATCCCGATGCGTTTGCGGAGTTCGATGACATCCACGTCCGGGCTGTAGATGTCCTGCCCGCCGATCTTGATCGAGCCGGTGACGCGGACGGAATCAATGAGGTCGTTCATCCGGTTGAAGCAGCGGAGGAAGGTGGATTTGCCGCAGCCGGACGGGCCGATGAAGGCGGTGACGTGGCGCTCGCCAAGGGTCACGGAGATGTTCTTCAGCGCCTGAGTGGTGCCGTAATGGAGGTTGACGCTGTCGGTCTGAATCAGCGGCGTGCCGGCCCCTTCGGCGGGCGGGCGGGCGTTCAGCGTGACTTGGGAGGGAGAGAAGGCAGCCATGGGTGGTGAAATTTAAGTCATCAGTGGCCGGCGCGCATCTTCTTGCGCACCCGCGCACGCACAATCACGGCGACCAAGTTTAACGAGAGCGTCAGGAGCAGCAGCGCCAGCACGGTGGCGAAGAGGATGGGCCGGGTCTTCTCGATGTCCGGCGACTGCGTGCTGAGGATGAAGACGTGGTAGCCGAGGTCCATGAACTGGTCGGTCGGGCCCTTGGGCAGGTCCCTCATGTAGTAGGCCGCGCCGGTGAAGAGGATGGGCGCGACTTCGCCGCCCGCCCGGCCCACGGCGAGGATGCCGCCGGTGAGGATGCCGGGGAGCGCTTCGGGCAGGACAATCTTGAGAATGGTTTCCAGCTTGGTCGCGCCGAGGGCGAGACTGGCCTCGCGGAGGCCGGGCGTGATGGCGCGGAGGGATTCTTCCGTGGCCACGATGACCAGCGGCAGCGTCATCACGGCGAGCGTGAGGGAGGCCCACAGGATGGCGGGCTTGCCCCAGTGCGGTTCCGTCGCGCCGGCATCCATCGCACCGCCGATGAAGCTGATGAAGAAGCCCAAGCCAAAGAGGCCGAAGACGATGGACGGGACGCCGGCCAGGTTGTTGACCGCGCCGCGAATGATGCGCGTGGTGAGCGCGGTCGAGTTCGCGTATTCGGTCAGATAGACCGCCGTGATGACGCCGATGGGCACGACGAAGAGGGTCATCAGCATCACCCGGAGCGTGGTGCCGATGAGCATGGGCAGCACGCCGGCCTTGTTCACATCGAACATATCCTGGTCCGCACTGCCGGTGAGGAAGCGCCACGAGAAGGTGCCCCAGCCGTGCCACGCGATGTTCGCGAGGATGATGCCGAGGATGAGAAGGATGAAGAGCGTCGCCAGTCCGGTAATGCCGGTGAAGGCGAAGGACGCGAAGTCGAAGCCGCGCGAGCGGAAGCCGAGGGGGGCGGGTTTGGAGGAGGCGCTGTTCACTTGGCCTTCCCCTCCAGCCGGTCTTTGAGCCGGTGCATGATGAGGTCGCCCGCGAGGTTCGTAAGGAAGGTCACGATGAAGAGCAGCGCGCCGATGAGGAAGAGGATGCGGTAGTGGTGCCCGCCGAAGACGGCCTCGGCCAGCTCCGCCGCAATGGTCGCGGTGATGGAGCGCGTGGAATCGAACAGGCTCATCGAGATGATGCTCGCGTTGCCGCTGGCCATGAGCACCACCATCGTCTCGCCGATGGCGCGGCCAAAGCCCAGCACCACGGCGGCAAACACCCCCGGCGCGGCGGCGGGCAGCACGATTTGCCACGCGGCCTGCCACTTGGATGCGCCCAGCGCGAGTGCCGCTTGCGTGTAGCTGCGCGGCACACTCGTCAGCGCGTCCTCGGCGATGGAGAAGACCACGGGAATCACCGCCAGCCCCAGCGCGATGCCAGCCACAAAGGCGTTCAGCCGCGATTGGTAGCCGAAGACGCCTTGCAGAAACGACGCGAGGATAATCAACCCGAAGAACCCGAGCACCACGGACGGCACGGCGGAAAGCATTTCAATCGCGGGCTTCAGCCACTCCTTCAGCGTCGGCGACGCGAGCTGCGACACGTAGATGGCCGCCGCCAGCGCGAGGGGCACGCTGAAGAGCAGCGCCACGAGCGTGGTCTTCAGGCTCCCGATGATGAGCGGGACGAGGTTGTATTTGTGGATGCGGCCGATGGGCTGCCAGACGTAGCGGTCCAGCGGGCTGCTGTCGGACCACTGGTGCTCGCCGAGGAGGTAGCGCCACTCGGTCGTATTGACCGTGGCGTCCTTGTCCTTTGGCGCTTCCTTGGCTTCTTCCAGACGCACTTCCGCGAGCGAGTCTAGGGCTTCCTTGTCCATCCGCTTGAACTCGGCGGGCGTCAGCTCCAGATAGAGCTGCTGCTCCGCCGGCTTGAGCTTGGCGAATTCCTCCATCGAAATCGCTGGGCGCGCGGCGGCGCTGTTCATCTGGCCGAGGGCGAGCGGGAGCGCCTCACGGGCGACGAACACGAAGATGAGGAACACCATCAAGATCGCCGTGAGGGAGACGAGGAAGACGAACTTCTCGGCAAGCCACTCAACGGGGCGCGCCTTATGCCCGCGGTGGATACCCATCCAGCCGACGGAGCGTCTGGCGTTGTGCGGGGCGTTCGTCACGGGCGGTGAGACTAAGACAGAGCGGGCGGGACTGGCACGTTACGGTTTGGTGACAATCCCGCCCACGTTGAGACGACCGACAGGATTAGGAGCAAGAGGCTGCGGGGGCGGCTCGTGATCTTGCTCGTCATCTTAATCCTTTTTTAGACGCTACTCGCGCAGGTTCTTCGGGAGCGGGAAGTAACCCACATCCTTCACGACCTTCTGGCCCTCGTCGCCGCGAATCCAGGTCAGGTATTTGGCAATGTCACCCTTGTCAAGCGCGGGGTTCACATAGACGTAGAGGTAGCGCCAGATGGGATAGGTGCCCTTGATGACGTTCTCCTCGGTCGGCTCGACGGCCGGCGAGGCGTCGTCCTTCTTCACCTTGAGGTGCTTGGCACCCGCGCCGTAGGCCGCGCCGCCGTAACCGATGCCGTTCTTGTCCTTCGCCACGGCTTGGAGCACCGCCGCCGTGCCGGGCATGGTCTGCGCGCTGGAGGCGAAGTCCTTACCCTGAAGCACGTTCTCCTTGAAGAACTCGTAGGTGCCGGAGCTGTTCTCGCGGCTATAGACGGTGATGGGGGCATCCGGTCCACCCACTTCCTTCCAGTTCTTGGTCTTGCCGTTGAAGATGTCAGCGATCTGCGCCACGGTGAGTTCCTTCACCGGGTTATCGGCGCTGACATACACGGAGAGGCCGTCGAGGCACACCTTGTATTCCGTCGGGCGCTTGCCGAAGGCCTTGATGCAGGTGGTGATCTCCGCCGCCTTGATCTTGCGCGAGGCATTGCAGAGGTCGGTGGTCTTGTTCTGGAGCGCGGCGAAACCGGTGCCGGTGCCGCCGCCCGTGACTTGGATCTTGGTGTCGGCGTTTTTGCTCATGTAGGTCTCGGCCCACTTCTGGGCGAGGACGACGAGCGTGTCGGAGCCTTTGACGGTGATGTTACCGGCGTGGGCGGGAGCAGCGAGCACAAGGGCCGC
>CAMBZO010000315.1 GCA_945872195.1 Akkermansia muciniphila
CAGATGGGCAAGGTCTGCGTCTGCGGCGCTGCGGCGCTGGTCGTGGACTACGACAAGAAGACCGTCACCATCGCGGGCCAGAAGTTCAAGGAAGGCGACTTCCTCTCGATTGATGGCACCGCCGGCACCGTTTACGCGGGCGAGATCAAGACGGCTCCCTCCGAGATCATCGCGGGCCTCATCAACAACGACAAGGCCGCGCAAGCGACCGAGAAGTTCAAGAGCTTCAACCAGCTCATGAAGTGGTGCGCGCAGTTCAGCCGCCTCGAGGTCCGCACCAACGCCGACAACCCGGAGCAGACCAAGAACGCCATGGCGTTCGGCGCGACCGGCATCGGCCTGTGCCGCACCGAGCACATGTTCTTCGAAGGCAACCGCATTGACGCGATGCGTGAGATGATTCTCGCCGACAGCCTCGCCGACCGTGAAGTCGCGCTGGCCAAGCTTCTCCCGTATCAGCGCGAGGACTTCCTCGGCATCTTCAAGGCGCTCGCTGGCTACCCCGCCACCATCCGCTTCCTCGACCCGCCGCTCCACGAGTTCCTCCCGCACGACCAGGCCGCGCAGGCCGACCTCGCCGAGAAGCTCGGCGTGAAGGCCGAGCGCATCAGCGCCCGCGTGCATGAGTTGCACGAGTTCAACCCCATGCTCGGCTTCCGCGGCTGCCGCCTCGGCATCAAGTATCCCGAGATCACCCGCATGCAGGCTCGCGCCGTCTTCGAGGCCGCCGCGCTCTGCGTGAAGGCCAAGATCCCGTGCAAGCCCGAGATCATGATTCCGCTCGTCGGCTTCAAGCGCGAACTCGACCTCCAGACCGCCATCGTCCACGAGACCGCCAAGCAGGTGCAGGCCGAGAAGAAGGTGAAGATCCGCTACAGCGTCGGCACGATGATCGAAGTCCCCCGCGGCGCGCTCACGGCCAACGAAATCGCCGAGACCGCCGAGTTCTTCAGCTTCGGCACCAACGACCTCACTCAAACTTGCATGGGCATGAGCCGCGACGACTCCGGCTCCTTCCTCGGACCCTATCAAGAGGCCGAGATCATGAAGAAGAACCCGTTCGCCTCCATTGACCAGACCGGCGTGGGCCAGCTCATGGAGATGGCGATCGCGAAGGGCAACCAGACCCGCCCCGGCATCAAGCTGGGCATCTGCGGCGAACACGGCGGCGACCCCGACTCCGTGAAGTTCTGCCATCGCATCGGCCTCACCTACGTGAGCTGCTCGCCCTTCCGCGTCCCCGTCGCCCGCCTCGCCGCCGCGCAGGCTGCGATCGAGGAGAAGCGCAAGGCCGCCAAGCCCGCGAAGAAGAAGTAACCTGTAGCGGTGGTCTCTGACCGCCGCCTCTTTGTTCGCTCTCAGAGCGACGTCATCAATCAGCCGCCTCGGGAAACCGGGGCGGCTTTTTTCGTGCGCACCACTTCACATTCCGATAAGCCAGACGTCGTGATGTCCCTTCTCCAACCGGTGGTCGTGGTCGGCGTGCGTTAGTATGCCCGCCCTCGCCGATCTCGATCCCGCCACGCTCGCGCAGCAGTTCGCGGAGTGGGGCTACAAGCCCAGCCACGCGGCGCGCGTGCTCCGCGCCTTCTACGAGGGCCGCGAGATCATCAGCTCTTCGGCGCATGGGCTGCCGCAGGGCTTGGTGAAGCGGTTGCAGACGACTTTCCCCAGCAGTGCGGCGACGCTCGCGGCGCGGCAGATCGCGGCGGATGGGACAACCAAGCTGCTGCTGCGTCTCGGCGACGGGCGCACGGTGGAGTCGGTGCTGATGCCGGATTTCCGCGCGGACCGGGCGGCGGGCTGCCTCTCCTCGCAGGTCGGCTGCGCGATGGGGTGTGACTTCTGCGCGACGACGAAGACCGGCTTCGAGCGCAATCTCACGGCCGGGGAAATCGTGGAGCAGTTCCTCGCGCTGCGGCGGGAGGCGAACGCGGTCGGACGCAAGCTGCAGACCCTCGTCTTCATGGGCATGGGCGAGCCGATGCTCAACCTCGACGCCGTCCTGACTGCCGTGCGCCGGCTCGCGGACAACGCGCTCGGTGCGCTCGGCTGGCGGCAGATAACGGTCTCCACCGTCGGCATTGTGCCGGGCATCGAAGCGCTCACGGCAACGGGGCTGAACCTCCACCTCGCCGTCTCGCTGCACGCGCCCGATGACGCCACGCGCGCGCGGCTGCTGCCGATGGGCAAACGCTTTCCCATCGCGGACATCCTTGCGGCGGCGGACCGGTTTCAGGCAAGTCGCGGCCGGCCCGTGACGATCCAGTATTGCCTGCTCGCGGGCGTGAACGACTCGCTGGAGCACGCGCACGTGCTCGCTGAATTGCTCGGCTCGCGCCGGATGCACATCAACCTCCTGCGCTACAATCCCACCGGCCTGAGCCTGCGCGGCGTCGCCTACGAAGCGTCTTCCGATGAGACGTCCGAAGCGTTCGCAGAAGTGCTGCGCTCGCGGAAGCTCGTCGCGCACTTCCGCCGCTCGCGCGGCAAGGACATCGATGCGGCGTGCGGCCAGTTGCGTCGTCGCGCGAGTCAAGAACCAGCAACGAACCTGTAGCAGCGGCCGGTGACCCTGGCTCGCAGAACGGCTTTTTCGTTTCCCAGCGTGTCGCCGACAGAGCAGCCTCGCTCTCATCGACACCTCACCAACCAGCCCGCTGCCACCCACCACGCCCGTGGGCCGCGTCGTGCTCGCCAGCTTCATCGGCACCACCATCGAGTGGTATGACTTCTTCCTCTACGGCACGGCGGCGGCGCTGGTGTTTCCCACGCTCTTCTTTCCCAACGTGGACCCGCTCGCGGGCACGATGGCCGCGTTCGCCACCTACGCGGTGGGCTTCTTCGCGCGGCCGCTGGGCGGCGTCATCTTCGGCCACCTCGGGGACAAGCTTGGGCGCAAGTCCGTGCTTGTCACCACGCTCATGCTCATGGGCGTGGCGACGTTTTGCATCGGCCTGCTGCCGACTTACGAGCAGGCAGGCGTGCTCGCGCCAGTGCTGCTGGTGGCGCTGCGTTTCGTGCAAGGGATCGGCGTCGGTGGCGAGTGGGGCGGCGCGGTGCTGATGGCCGTGGAGCACGGGCATCGCGGACGCCGCGGCTTCTACGCGAGCTGGGTGCAGGCCGGCGTGCCGGTCGGGCTGCTGCTGGCCAACGCGGTCTTTTCCGCGTGCTCCTCGATGCCGGAGAAAGACTTTCTCGCGTGGGGCTGGCGTGTGCCGTTCCTGCTGGGAATTCTCCTGCTCGCGGTCGGCATGTTCATCCGGCTGCAGATTTTGGAAAGCCCGCTGTTCGAGGCGGCGAAGGCTGCGGCGACCGAGGCCGCGCCACGCCTGCCGGTGCTGGAAGCCATCCGGTTGCACCCGCGCAGCGTGCTTGTCGCGATGGGCGCGCGCTTCGCGGAGAATGCTTCGTTCTACATCTTCACCGTCTTCGTGCTCACCTACGCGACGACGAAGCTCGGCGCGACGAAGAGCGATGTGCTGAACGGCGTGCTAGTCGGCTCAGCCGTGCAGCTTGTGGCGATACCGCTCTTCGGCGCGCTCTCGGACCGCGTGGGGCGGCGGCCCGTGTATCTGGCGGGCGCGGCGGCGCTGGCGCTCTTCGCGTTCCCGTTCTTCTGGCTGGTGGACACGCGCACGACAGCGGGCTTGTGGGCGGCGATCACGGTCGGGATGGTCGTCCACTCGGCGATGTATGGGCCGCAGGCGGCGTTCTTCTCCGAGCTGTTCAGCACGCGCGTGCGGTGCAGCGGCGTCTCGCTCGGCTACCAGCTCGCGTCGCCGTTCGCGGGCGGCCTCGCGCCGCTCATCGCCACGGCGCTGCTGAAGTGGGCGGACGGCAACCCGTGGCCCGTGGCGCTCTACCTCGTCGGGATGTC
>CAMBZO010000316.1 GCA_945872195.1 Akkermansia muciniphila
TGGAGCCGCCGGAGTTTGAGGGGCACTTCGATCCGCACGTCTGGTTCGATGTCGAGCTGTGGGCGCAGTGCGCGCAGACGGTCGTGAAGGGCTTGCGTGAGTTCTCGCCCAAGGACAAGGCGCACTTCGAGCTGCGCGGCAAGGAAGTCGCCACCAAGCTCCGCGCGCTGCACGAGTGGTCGCTCAAGAAGGCCGCCGAGCTGCCCAAGGAGCGTCGCATCCTCGTCACCAGCCACGACGCCTACAACTACTTCGGCCGCGCGTATGGCTTTCAGGTCGTCGGGCTGCAAGGCGTCTCCACCGTCACCGAGGCCGGCCTCGCAGACATGGCCAAGCTCGTGGACTTCATCAAGAAAAACCAACTGAAGGCCATCTTCGTCGAGTCCAGCGTGTCACCCGCGACCCTCCAGCGCATCGCGAAGGACGCCGGTGTGAAGGTGGGCGGCGAGCTGTTCTCCGACGCGATGGGCACGCCCGGCCAGATGGAAAACGGCTACGACCTCGGCACCTACGAGGGGATGATTAAGCACAACCTCACGACCATCGTGGGGGCGCTGAAGTAGCCAACTAACCACCAACCTGCACTTACCGGCACTAATGAAGACGAGCCACAAGAAAGCCGAAGCGCTGTTCGCTTCACTTCCCATGAGTGCCAGTTAGTGCAGGTCAGTGGTTCAAAATCATGTCCCCTCCTCCCCTCGAAATCCACGACCTCACCGTCGCCTACCACAAGAAGCCCGTGCTGTGGGGCGTGGACCTCGTCGTGCCGCCGGGCAAGCTCGTCGGCATCGTCGGGCCGAACGGCGCGGGCAAGTCCACGCTCATCAAGGCCGCGATGGGCCTGCTGCCCGTCAGCAGCGGCTGGGTGAAGGTCTTCGGCGAACCCGTCGCGAAGAACCTCCGCCGCGTCGGCTACGTGCCGCAGCGCGAGTCGGTGGACTGGGACTTCCCCGTGAGCGTGATGGACGTGGTGCTCATGGGCCGCTACGGCAAACTGGGGTTGCTCAAGCGCCCGACGAAGACCGACCACGACAAAGCCCGCGAGTGTCTCGACAAGGTGAAGATGCTCCCCTACGCGAACCGGCAGATTTCCAACTTGAGCGGCGGGCAGCAGCAACGCGTCTTCCTCGCCCGCGCGCTGGCGCAGGAGAGCGACCTTTACTTCATGGACGAGCCGTTCTCCGGCGTGGACGCCGCGACCGAGTCCGCCATCATCGCGCTGCTCCACGAACTGCGCGCCGCCGGCAAGACGTTGCTCGTCGTCCACCACGACCTGCCCACCGCGCGCAACTACTTCGACATGCTGCTGCTGCTGAACATGCGCGTCGTCGCCTTCGGCCCGACGGAGGAGGTGTTCAATTACGAGACCTTGCAGAAGACCTACGGCGGGCGGCTGACGATTTTGAGCGAGGTGGCGGAAGCGGTCCGGGTGAAGGGGTAGTGGAGAGGATAAAAATGAGCCGTTCAGCGAACATCAACTCGCGAACCAACCGGACCACCGTCCGGCTCCTCTATCTTCTCTCTTCTCTCCTCTATCTTCTCTTCACCACGCCCGCCCACGCCGCCCGCATCGGCGACCTCTCCGAGACCTCGCTTTGGGAACAAGCCCTCCGCTTCTTCACCTTCCAGGACCCGTCCGTCCGCTACGCGCTGCTGGGCTCGATGCTGCTGGGCATTTGCTGCGGCCTGCTCGGCTCGTTCCTCGTCGTTCGCAAGATGGCCCTCGTCGGCGATGCGCTTTCGCACGCGGTGCTGCCCGGCGTGGCGTTGGGCTTTCTCTGGAACATGAACAAAGACCCCGTCGCCATCTTCATCGGCGCGACCGTCGCCGGCCTACTCGGAACTGCTGTGGTGAACCTCCTCAAGCAGACCACGCGCTTGAAGGAAGACACTGCGCTCGGCCTCGTGCTCGCGTCGTTCTTCGCCGTCGGCATCTGCCTGATGACGATGATTCAACGCCTGCCCACCGGGAATAAAAGCGGCATCGACAAGTTCCTCTTCGGCCAGGCGGCAGCCATCGGCGCGGCGGACGTGCAACTCATGGCCGTCGTCACCGGGGTGGTGGTGGTGGTCATCGCCCTGTTCTACAAGGAGTTCCTCGTGACCAGCTTCGACGCCGGGTTCGCGCGCGCGGTGGGCTTGCCGGTGCAGGCGTTTCACTACGGGCTGATGCTGCTGCTCGCGTTTGCGGTCGTCATCGCGCTGCAAGCCGTCGGCGTCGTGCTCGTGTCCGCGATGCTCATCACGCCCGCCGCTGCCGCGTATCTGCTCACCGACCGGATGCACCGGATGCTCCTCCTCGCGGCGGTGTTCGGCATGGCGGCGGGCGCGCTCGGCGCGTTCTTGAGCTTCCTCGGCAACAACCTGCCCACCGGTCCCTTCATGGTGCTCGCGGCCACGGCGGTCTTCGCTGCCGCGTTCCTCTTTGGCCCGCGCCACGGCGTGCTCGCGCGCTGGTGGCGACAGCGCAGCCGCGCCGCGCGCATCCAGCGCGAGAACACGCTCAAGGCCATCTACCACGTCCTCGAAGCCCGCAACTTTCTGGGCGAAGGCGTCTCCCTGCGCGAACTCGCCGAGCGCCGCCGCGAGACCGAGGAGGAAGTCGCCGCCCAAGCCGCCGCCCTGCACACGCACGGTCTCGCGACACTGCACGACGACGGCAACCACATCTTCGTCACGCCGGACGGCTGGCAGCGTGCCTGCGCCATCGTCCGCAACCACCGGCTCTGGGAACTTTACCTGACCAACGAAGCCCACCTTGCTGCCGACCACGTCCACGAGGACGCGGAGAAGATTGAACACTTGCTCGGCGAGGAGACGGTGCGCGAGCTGGAGCGACGGTTGGTGAACACGAAGCAAGACCCCCACGGCAAGACCATTCCGGTCGTGCCGATTTCACTCGGAACCAAGGCGGAGACAACCCCCGGCTACGGAAGGTCCGCATGATGGCGCTCTCCATAGTCGCTGTAGCCATGAGCAACTTCATCCCACCTTTCGACGCCCACCGGGTTTTCGTGGAGCCGTGGACGCAGGACTTCAGTAGCTCAGTCTGGATTGCGCTGATGGGCTTCTTCGTGGCTACCGCGTGCGGCTTGGTCGGCAATTACCTCATCCTCCGCCGCATGGCCTTGGTCGGCGACGCCATCAGCCACAGCATTTTGCCGGGCATCGCGGTGGCGTTCCTCATCAGCGGCAGCCGCGGGTCGCTGCCCATGTTCCTCGGCGCACTGGTGGCGGGCGCGGTCACGACGGTGCTCATCGAAGTCATCCACAAGAAGTCGCGCGTGAAGCAGGACGCGGCCATCGGCATCGCGTTCACGAGCCTCTTCGCGGTGGGCGTCATCCTCATCAGCCTGTTCGCGTCGAAGGTGGACCTCGACCAGGAATGCGTCCTCTACGGCGAAATCGCCTTCATCCCGCTGGAGGGGATGGTGGAGTTCGCCGGCCTGACGCTCGGCCCGCCCTCCGTCGTGCGCATGGCCTTGGTCACGCTCGTGGTCGCGCTGCTCGTGGGCCTGTTCTACAAGGAACTCCTCGTCAGCTCGTTCGACCCCGCGCTGGCCGTCTCGCTGGGCATCAACTCGACGTTCGTCCACTACGCGCTGATGGCGATGCTCTCGGTGGTGGTGGTGAGCGCGTTCGAGGCGGTGGGGGCCATCCTCGTCATCGCCATGCTCATCCTGCCCGGCGCGACGGCCACGCTGCTCTCGCACCGCTTCCCGGTGATGCTGGGCCTGACCGTGCTGCACGCGGCGTTGAGCGCGGTGCTGGGCCTGCACCTGGGCGTCTGGCTGAACTGCTCCCTCGCCGCCGCGATGGTCGTGGCGGGGACGGGATTGTTTATTGCCGCCGCCGCCGTGTTCGGCTACCAACAAAG
>CAMBZO010000317.1 GCA_945872195.1 Akkermansia muciniphila
TGCGGTGAATGTTGGAATCAGCGGCGTGGGACATGGTTTAGTGCGAGCAGATTGAAAGCTCATTTCAGCCGTGGCTACAATTCAAAAGCTGCCCGCCGCCGGTTTTGAATCGCCCTCTCACCTGCCCCGTCGCAAACTATCACTGATGCGTCGCCCGCTCTTCTGTCTCCTGCTGACCGCGGCTGTGGCGTCCCTTCCGTGTCTGCGAGATGCCCGCGCACAGGCCGCCAAGGAAAAGTCTGCCAAAGACAAATCCGCGCCCGTCCTTCCGCACTACGACGCGCCGGACCAGCCGTTCCGCATGGCCCCGATGCCGCAGAGCACGCGCAGCATCGTGGTGCCGCTGGGGACGAATCTGCACCTGGCCTTCGATACCGCGCTGTTGCGCACGCACACCGTCTGGTCGGGCAAAGGCCTCGCGCTCCTCGGCCCGCAATACGGCCTGCCCAAGTCGCCCTTCATCAGCACGAACGACGGCACGGTGCTGTGGACGATGCCCCCGGTGTTTCCGTGGGCGGTGGGGAAGAGGCCGGATGAACCCGCCCGCGAGCTTCCGAAGGGCGCTCGCTTTTTTGCAATCAACACGACTCCTGCTCCAACGGCATTCCTCTACGAATTGCCAACTCCAGAGCCTTCCTTCCGCGTGCGGGAGACACCGCTGGCCGTCAGCGACAATCAAGTCGTGCGACTCCTTGAATTCGGCCCTCGCCAAAGCGAGCTCTGGTTTCTAGCACAAGCAGAGATTGGCACCGCAGTCACCGCCAAGTCAGATTCGCGTATCACGCTTAAGCGGGGCCAAAGTGTCCTGACGGTCAGTGTCGAATCGGATTGCAAGGCCACGCTCCATACCGAAGAAAAACCAGTCCGCCGGGAGGTTCAGCGCGCCACCGAGGCTGGCGCGGAGAAAGGTCACCCCAAGGAAGTTGTCGAAGGACTCGAAACCCGCGTGTGGGTCAGGATTCCCGCGACCTCGGAACCATCTTCCACGGTTGCAGTGGCTACTCAGCACGGCCCTGATGCCAATGTGACCGACCTAATGGCATCGGTTCGAGCGCGGATGTCCGGCACGCGACCAGTTCCGCCTCAAGTCTTCACGAGTGCGTCGCCCGGACGGCGAAGCAGCACCAGCACACCTCACTTCAACGTCGAATCCTTCCCGCTACCGAAGGAGGCAAACCTACTCATCACCGGCATGGACTTTCTGCCCAACGGGAATCTGGTTCTCTGCACTTGGGCGGGTGATGTGTTCATCGTGGAGCGTGCGACTGGCCCAGCCGGGAAGGAAAGCTATCGACGCATCGCTCGCGGTCTCTCCGAACCAATGGGATTGGCCGTGCGCGAGGACAAGATTTACGTCGGAACCAAGTCGGACTTGCTCCGCATAGCCCCATCAGACGGTCACATTGAAGCAATGTGGTTTGTCAGCCTGAACCAAAGCTGGGGCTACACCGGCAGCTACAACGCCTTCGTCTATGGCCCGGTCTTCGACAAGGCGGGCAACTTGATCCTCGCCAGCGCCGGGCACAGCGGGCGGTGGGACAGTGCTTACATGGGCTGGGCGCTGCGGCTCTCACCGGACGGCAAGAAGCTCGACTCGATTTGCTCCGGCCTGCGCGAACCGAACGGCATCGGCACCTTCGGCCCCGACCGCGATGTGTTCGTCTCGGAAAATCAGGGCCAGTGGATGGCGGCGTGCAAGTTGAACCATGTCGCGCCCGGCAAGTTCTACGGCCACCCGAGCGCGTGGCCCGCGCCGCAGGAGGAATACGGCAAGCACACGCGCTTCGACCCGCCCGCCGTCTGGTTCCCCTACAAGCTCGCGCGCTCCACCACCGGCCTCGTCGAAATCACCGACGACCGCTTCGGGCCGTTCAAGGGCCAGCTCATGGTGGGCGATTTCCAGAACGCCATCGTCACGCGCGTGCAACTCGAAAAGGTCAACGGCGAGTATCAGGGCGCGGTGTGGCCGTTCCTGAAGCAATTTCAGTCGGGTGTAAATCGACTCGTGTATGGACCGGACGGCAAGCTCTACGTCGGCGGCTGCCAGGCCCCGCGCTCGTGGACGGCCGTCGCGCCGCAGGAGTTCGCGCTGGAACGCGTGAGCTACACCGGGAAGCTGCCGTTCGAGGTGAAGGAAGTTCACGCGCTGCGCGACGGCTTCGAGCTGACCTTCACGCAGCCCGTCGAAGTGAAAGCTGCCGCTGACCCCGAGAGCTACGACGTGACGCAATACGGCTACAAGTATCACGCCAAGTATGGCTCCCCAGAATACGACCACGATGGGAAGGAAAACGCCGCTACCGTCATCAAAGTCGCCGCCGCCACCGTCTTGCCGGACAAGCTGAAAGTCCGCCTCAAGCTCGAAGGCTGGAAGGCCGGCTACGTCACGATGGTCCGCAGCCTCGACGTGAAGAACGCGGCGGGCGAGTCCCTCGTGAACGACACCTTCTGGTATACGCTAAACCAGCTTCCGGACGGTCGCTGAATTGATAACCACCCAATTAAAACAGGTGTTTTACTGCATTTCGCGCGTGTCATTCCGGGTGTAATTGTCTGCATACATCGAGCCTCGGGTAGCACCCGCGTCCCGCGGGTCGTGCCGAGCGTCACGCCCGGCACACGGCTTCGAAGTTCATCCAGCATGGCAGCAGACGGCCCCACCGCTTACGCGCCAGCGCTGCGCGCGAGCCATGACGGAGCCGCTGCGACCCAGCGCACCAAGCGCCGGGCGTGACGCCCGGCGCGACCCGCGAGACGCGGGTGCCACCCATGAGTGTCCCGCGCACAGTTCTACTTTTCGAAACCGCACTTGCCCGGCCCACCACCGTGCTTCAACCTCCCCTGCCTGACGCATCCGTTTGCGCGTATCGTATGAACCATTTGTCGTCCTTCCATCTCGTCGCGTTCGCGTCGTTCGTCCTCCTCACCGCCTGCAAGAAGCCCGACGCCGCCAAGGCGGGCCCGCCGCCCGCAATGCCGCCCACGCAGGTCGTCGTGGTGGAAGCGCGGCGCGAGTCCGTGGCGGAGGCGCTCTCGCTCGTCGGCACGCTCGCGGCGAACGAGTGGGTGGAGATCAAGGCGGAGCTGGAGGGGACGGTCGTGGAGATCGGCTTCGAGGAGGGGAAGGCGGTGACGAAGGGGCAGTTGCTCTTCCGCCTCGATGAATCACGGCTCACCACCTCGCTCACCGAGGCGGAGGTGAACTTGAAACTCAGCAAGGTCAACTACGACCGCGCGCAGCAGCTCCTGCGCGACAAGACCATTTCCCAACAGGAGTTCGACCAGCTCGCGTCGCGCTTCGAGTCCATGCAGGCCGCGCTCGCGGTGCGGCAGCGCGAGCTGAAGGACACGAAGATTCACGCCGCGTTCGCCGGCGTCATGGGCGCGCGCAGCGTGAGCGTCGGGCAAGTCATCAAGAAGGACACGACGCTCGGGATGCTCGTGGACCTGAACCCAGTGAAGGTCGAAGTGAATGTGCCCGAGCGTTTCCTCAGCCTGCTGAAGCTCGATCAGACGATTGAGCTGCGCGTCGCGGCGTTCGCGGGCAAGACATTCAAAGGCCAAGTCTATTTCATCGCACCGCAGGTGGACACGCACACGCGCACGGCGCTGGTGAAGGCGAAGATTGCGAATCCCGAGTTCGCGTTGAAGCCGGGGATGTTTGCGAACCTCGACCTGACGCTCCAGCTCCGGGCCGACGCCGTGGTCGTCCCCGAACCCGCCATTATGGTGAACGCCGACCGGGCGATGATTTACATCGTGGACAAGGACTCGAACGCGCAGCTCCGACCCGTGAAGCTCGGGGTGCGACAGGCGGGCATCGTGGAAATCTTGGAAGGCGTGG
>CAMBZO010000318.1 GCA_945872195.1 Akkermansia muciniphila
TCGGTGGATCCCGTGGTGCAGATACTCGACGAGCGCGGCGTCCGCATGGCCTTCAACCACGACACGCACAACCTCGACGCCATCGCCGCCTGGCAGGCCACGCGCACGGGCACTTGCTACGTGCAGATTTTCGGCTTCGCCCACCCGCCCGCCTCCGACGTCGCGGCGAAGGGCAGCGCTGCGTATGTCTATCGCCTCACCGTCACCACCGGGCCGTTCGCGCGCACGGCCTTCCCGGCGGGAGTGAAGCGCGGAAGCACGGCCAAGCTCGGCCTGCTCGGCTGGAACTTGGACAACGCAACGCAAACCGTGGACGCCTCCCGCGCGCAGCCTGCGCAACCGCTGCTCTTCGTTCCGGCCGACGCAACGGGCGACACGCTCTGGCTGGATGTGGCGGACGGCAACGAGGTCATCGAGGTGGAACCGAACGACGCGTCTACGAAGGCGCAGCCAGTCACGCTGCCCGCCACGTTAAATGGGCGCATCGGCAGGGCAGGGGATGTGGACCGCTTTGCTTTCTCTGCGAAGAAGAACGAGCGCGTCAACTTTCACGTGCGCGCCGCTGCGATCCATTCACCGCTGTCGGCGCGTTTGCGCGTGGAGGACACGAACGGCGTCCAGCTCGTGCAGCAGGAGGGCGGCGACGGCACTGACCCGCGGCTCGGCTGGAACGCGCCGGCCGACGGCACGTTCGTCGTGGCCATCAGCGACATGTATGGCAGCGGCAGCGAGCTTCATGTGTATCGCATCGAGACCACGCCCGCGCCGCCACACTTCACCGCCACGATCCCGACGCACGCGTTCTTCGTGGAGAACGGCAAGACGAACGAAATCAAGGTCACCGTTGCCCGCGTCGAGGGATTTAAGGAGAAGCTCGTCCTCAGCGTGAAAGGCCTGCCGGCCGGCGTGACCGCCCAGATCGGCGAAGTGCCGGACAAGAACGGCGAGGTGAAGCTCCAACTCATCGCGAGTGCTGATGCGAAGGCCGCGAGTGGCCCGCTGGAGATACTGCTGTCCGCGCCCGATGTCCGCCCGCCCGCCAGCCGTGCCGCGACCTTCAGCCTGCGCGGCGGTGAGACACGCGGCGACCGGCTTATCAACGACGGCCACGTCGCATGGCTCACCGTGGCGAACAAACCCGCGCCGCCGCCGGCACCGAAGAAGAAGAAGTAAAGGGAGGGAGTTGAGAGATGGGGAGTTGAGGGTGGGGAGGTGAGTCCGGACGTGGCTGTTGCAGGCGAAGGTCGGATTAACCTCCCGGTGGGGCGAGCGTCCTCGCGAGCCTTGGGATTCGCGCCGCTCAGACATCGGCTCGCGAGGATGCTCGCCCCACCACGTTTCAACCTTCAGCCTTCAACTCTCAACTCCTTCGGCGGCCGCACCGCAGCGAAGCGCAGGCCCCGCGTGCTGACGCGCAGTGTGGCGATGCCGAACGTCTCCATCACCGCTTCGTAAATCGCGACGCCGAAGAGGATCACGTCCGCGCGATTGGCCGGGAGGCCGGGGAGTTCACGGCGATTGGCCAGCGGCATTTGCCACAGACGCTCGGCGTGCCATCGCACCCGCTCGGCCGTGAAACAAGCCGACTCGATGCGCTCGCGGTCGTAATCGGGGAGACGTAATTCGAGGCGCGCGAGAATGCTGATGGTGCCGCCGGTGCCGACGAGCATCAGCTTCATTAGCCGGTTCACATCCCAATGCGCTGCAAGCTGTGGCCGGACCTCGCGGTCGAGAAAGCTGCGAAGCTGGGCGCGCACGGCGGCGAATTCGGCGGCGGTTGGCGGATCGGAGAGTGGGGTGGATTCCAGCAAGCGCACCGTGCCGAGCTTGAAGCTTTGGCGGAACATGGACTGACCCGCATCACCGAGGATGAACTCCGTGCTGCCGCCGCCCACGTCGAGGATGAGCGCGGGTTGGTCGCGCAACGATGCGTCCGTGAGCACGCCTTGAAATGCCCAGTCGGCCTCCTGCTCACCGCTGATGACTTCGACCCCGTGGCCGCAGGCGCTCCGGACGGCGTCGAGCAAGTCCGTCGCGTTGGCGGCATCCCGCGCGGCACTCGTGGCGACGATGCGAATGCTTCCCGCACCTTGCTCGTTGGCGAAACTGGCGAAGTGCGCGACCGCCTTGGCGGTGTCCGCGATGGCTTCGGGGCGAAGACGGTGATCCTCGTAGAAGCCTCGTCCCAAGCGGGTTTGCTCGCTGCCTTCCCAGACTGGCTCAACGGCGTCATGCGAAACATCCGCGACGAGCAACTTCACGGAGTTGGTCCCGATGTCGATGACGGCGCGGCGCTTGGAATGGCGAATGGCGAATGGCAAATGGCGAACCGGTGACACGAAGCTTTCGGGGTCGTTGTTCACGATTCGGAATTCGCAATTACTTCGACTCCCGCTTCGCCAGCACCGCCGCGCCCGTGATGCCTGCGTCATCCCCGAGCTTGCTGGCGATGATCTCGATCCCCTTTATCGTGCCGGTGAGGGCGTAATCTCTCGCCGTCTCGATGATGATGGACATCATCTCGTCGGCGAGTTGGTCCATCACGCCGCCGCCGAGCACGATGACTTCGGGATTGAGGAGGTTGATGACGTTGGCGACGGCGATGCCGGTGTATTCGGCGGCCTCCTCGATGACTTTCTCGACGAACTTGTCGCCGCGCCGCAGCGCCTTGCGGAGGTCGCCGCTCTTCATGTCCGTCAAGTCCGGCCCGAGCATGTCCGTGAGCACGGTCTTCTGCCCGTCCTTCACGGCGGTCTGGATTTTGCGGAAGAGCGCGGTGCGGCTGGCCAGCGCCTCGAAGCAGCCCTTGTTGCCACAACCGCACTTGGGGCCGTTCACCTCCAAGATCATATGGCCAATTTCGCCGGCCGTGCGGTTGAAGCCCGAGTAAGGCTTGCCGTCCAGCACGATGCCGCCGCCGATGCCCGTGCCCAGAAAGATGCCCACCATCGAACGCGGCTTGGGGTCGAGTTCCGTTTCATACACGCCGAGCGCGCAGGCGTTGCAGTCGTTCTCGGCGAAGACGGGCAGGCCGAGCTGCTTCTCCAGCACCCGCTTGAGCGGCACGTCCTCCCACTTGAGATTCGGCGCGAAAATAATCCGGCCTTCCTCCGGGTCCACCGCCCCGGGCGCGCCGATGCCGACGGCCTTGATGTTGTCGAAGGTCAGATCGCACTCGTCCACGGCCTCCTGCACGCAGCGGGTCACGCGTTCGAGCACGCCCTCGGGGCCGCGCTCGGGCTTGGTGCTCATCTTCACCTTGCCCAGGCACTTGAGCTGCGGGGTGAAGACGCCGGCGAGGATCTTGGTGCCGCCGAGGTCCACGCCGATGAAGTGGTCGCGTTTGCCGTTGGAGTCAGCCATGTGCGTCTAAGTTTCTGTGGAGGGTTGTGCCCGCGTCCCGTTTTGGATGCAAGCACCCTGCGGGAACCGCCGGTGATTTAACCAACCCCGGCGCGAGCGGCCAGCAATGAATTGTTAAATCTCCAAACCCCGGCCTCAACCCCGGATGGACACCGCTGGGCACGGACGCTGATGAGCCTGGATGCACCGCAGAGCCCTCCTTCGCTGGCTTGCCGACCTCGTGCTGATGACGCACGGGGCGTTCGTCGCGTTCGTGATCTTTGGTTTGGTCCTCGTCCTGTTGGGAGGTTTTCGCAAGTGGTCATGGATTCGCAACCCGTGGTTCCGCCTGTCCCATCTCGTGGCGATCGGCGTGGTGGTCGCGCAGGCGTGGTTCGGAGTGGTTTGCCCGTTGACGACGTTGGAGATGTGGCTTCGCGAGCAAGCTGGCGACATCACCTACGAAGGGACATTCATCAGCCACTG